>DXDC01000318.1 GCA_019115685.1 Candidatus Agrococcus pullicola | reverse complement strand
GACGAGATCGGAGCCGCGGCTCGCGAGCTCCCGGGCAAGCGCACGGCCGATGCCCGAGCTCGCGCCGGTCACGAGGGTGGTCTGGGTTGAGAAGTCGAGGATTGTCATGAGGGAACTCTATGCCATATTTGACACTGCGTGCCATCTATGGCACCAACTTTTCGCGTAGGTAGGATCGTGGGATGACCGAGGGCGCCCCAACAGATCTCCGAGAACGCACCCGCCGCCTGGTCCGTCAGCAGATCTCTGAGACGGCGACACAGCTGTTCATCGAGCACGGATTCGCCGCGACGACCATCGAGCAGATCGCCGAAGCAGCTGGTGTCTCACGCCGATCGTTCTTCCGCTACTTCCCCAGCAAGGAGGACGTGATCCTGGGCGAACTCGTCGAGCGCGGCCCCCTCGTGGCCGCCGCACTCGCCGCGCGCCCCGAGCACGAGCCGCCCTGGGACGCACTGCGCGCCGCCCTGCTGTCGCTACGACAGAGCCGAGCGCAAGATGACCGGGCCGAATTCGAGATCGGCCGCATGCTCTACGAGACTCCCACCCTCCGGGCACGTCACCTTGAGAAGCAGCTCGCGTGGGAGAGCCTGCTGGTTCCTGTCCTCGCCGAGCGCATCCGAAGCACCGTTCAGAACACCACCATCGACCCGGAACTCCAGGCATCCGCGATCGTGTCCGGATCACTCGCGTGCCTCGACGTTGCCAGCAAAACCTGGATCCTCGGGAACGGCGCACGAGATCTCACGCAGCTGTACGACGAAGCCGTGGCCGCGATCCGAAGCTGACGTCGATGCTCGACGGTTGGGAGAGAACTGGGTGCGGAAACGACGAAGCCGCGAGGCCAATTCTCACAACCGCCCGGAACGAAAGTCAGTGCACATAAACATCGGAACAGAACCCAGTGCGGTTCAAAACCCACATTTCGTAGGTTCGGGCTATTCCGATGTCCTGAGACATCACAACGTCGGGCTGACAGGATTTGAACCTGCGACCCCTTGGAGGATCCGGCCGTTTTCCGGTCTCCGCCGATCGTCTCGGAAACTCGCGGGTTCCCTTGTGTTTACAGGGAACCGGGCGGTTCGCTTGGTACGAGTGTAACCGGTTGGCGGCGGGTCGTGGCGGGTGATTTAGATGGGTTGCTGATGGGTTGGGCTTCGGACTCGCGCCAAGAACAATTGACGGGCTCGAGCGGGATCCGCGATTGTTATGACGCCATCGGCGGTGATAGATTAATGTCAGCGTCGCGTGTTGGTGGCAGTCCGTGTCAGACATGGAGGCGTGGGATCCAACGGAGGAAGACATGATGATGTCGCCCCCTTCGCCCTCTCGTGACTGAGGGCGAAAACACCGGGCCAGGAGCCCGGAACAACGATACCGACAGCAACACTGACGACGAGTTCAATCGTGGTGTGATCGACGAGTTCCGTGCGAACGCGGGCCGTGTGGGTGGCATGTTCGAGGGCTTCACCCTCGCACTGCTGACGACGACCGGCGCGCGCACCGGAATCCGCCGCACGGCACCCTTGGCGTACTTCGAGCTGAACGGGATGCCTGCCGTCGTCGCGTCGGCAATGGGCGGACCACGGCACCCTGCCTGGCTGGCAAACGTCCGAGTGCATCCCCGGGTGACCGTCGAGGTCGGCGCGGAGTCGTTCGACGCCCTCGCGTCGATTCCGTCGGGAATCGAGCGCGACCGACTGTTCGCGCAAGTCGTCGAACAGGATCCGGACTTTGGTGCCTATCAGGCGAGCACATCGCGGGTGATCCCCGTCGTGATGCTGCAGCGTCTCGGCGCGCCGTCTGCGACACCGTCCGGGGGTGAGCATGCGCGCCTGGTTGCTTGGGCAACGGAACTGCGGCAGGTTCACGAGCGGCTCCGTCAGGCATTGCGAGTGGCTCAGGACGCCGCCTCAGCTGGACGCTCACCGGAGGTGGCGAGCCGGGAGCTGCTGCTGTTCTGCCATGGGTTCTGCGTCGCATTGACAGGGCACCACGAGGGCGAGGATCGCGAGCTGTTCCCGGCGATCGCGGCCGCGCACCCGGAGCTGCGAGACACGCTGCGGTACCTGCAGCAGGATCATTCGATGATCGCCCACCTCGTGACCGGGCTGCAGTCTTCGATATCCGCGTCGGCGACCTCTATCGAACTCGCCCGACACCTGGACGGGATCGCCGCGATCATGGAGAGCCACTTCCGCTACGAGGAGCGGCAGCTCCTCGAGGTGCTCGAGACTCTCGCCTATAGCGCCGACCCCGCACGCGTCTTCGGCCCGCTCTGAACCTTATCTGCGCAGGCTGGGCGTGTTTGCATCGCCGGCCGCGTCCGGTCTTCACTAGCGTTGCTCCTCATGCCGCACGTCAACGCTGTTCTCACGCCGCGCACGCGGCTTCGTCTCGCACGTGCGATCGTTGACGGCAAGCAACCTGTCGGTCAATGTCGCGAAGGTGTTCATGGTTTCGCCGGTCACCGCCCGTAAATAGGCGCGCCGCTATCGCACCGAGGGCACGGCGGAGATGACACATCGGTCGAGCCGCCCGCACCACATCCCGCATCGGACGACCGAGTGCATGAAGCGGAAGATCATCTCGTTGCGCTCGCGGCAGCGCCTCGGTCCCGCCCAGATCGCAGCCCGCCTCGGCATCCCGCCTCCAGCGTTCATGCGGTGCTTGTCCGATAACGTGTGAACCTGCCCTCCCATATCGACCGGATCAGGGGCGAGCCGTTGCGACGCTACGAACACGATCATCCGGGGTCGCTGATCTAGGTCGATGTCACGATGTTTGGCAACATTCCCGACGGCGGCGGATGCCGCGTTGTCGGGAAACAGCAAGGCGACTGGAACCGGCAGGCCCCTGCCCGACACACCGGGCAGCGCAACAGGCCGTCGGAACCTCGCCTCGGCACCGCGTCCGTTCACACCGTCCTCGATGACCACTCTCGTGTCGCCGACGCGGAGGTCCATACTGACGAGAGAGCCGTCATCGCGATCGGCGTCCTCGAGCGCGCGGTCGCTGGGTTCACCGAGCGCGGTGTCACCGTCCAGCGAGTGCTATCCGACAACGACTCCGCCTACAAGTCGCACGCATGGCGCGACGCCTGCGTCGCGCTCGGGATCCGACACAAGCGCACCCGCCCGTATCGGCCGAAGACGAATGGGAAGATCGAGCGCTTCCATCGCCCCCTCGCGGACGGCTGGGCCTATGCCCGCTTCGACTCGCCAGAGACAGCCCGCCGTGACGCGTTGACAGGTTGGCCGCACTTCTCCAACCAGCACCGCCACCACTCAGCGAATCGCAGCACGCCCTCGGGTCAGGAAGGTAGGTACGAGGTCGACCAGCGGACTGCGTCTGTTATTTGCTGTCAGCGCGGCCGATGGGGCTCGCGCTGTTCCTGAACGCGTCACGCGCGGTAGACCAGCTGCTTTCGTCAACCTGGAGAGCGGTCCGGAGGTAGGCCGTGCTCATCCGTTGAATGACAGCTACTCGTTCTGGGTTTTCGTCGGTGGTCTCTGCGACTTCGTATCCGACGATCCCCCCGAGAGCGTGCTCTGCTCCGTAGAAGCTGAGGAGGTCGGTAGCGCCGGGGCTGTGGGTGTACGCGTCTGTGAACCAGTCAGGTCCACGACTTGACATCTTGGACTGATCGCGGTCGCCCGCGATGACGAGGGTTGGTGTTGCGAGCTCTTGGAACGACGGGCGCATGAACGGGAAGTTCGCCTGCGCGAACGGATGCAGATCATCGCCCCCGATGCCGGTTGCGGCGAACAGGATGCCTGCCGTGACGCGATCGTCGGACATGCTCTCACCGACCTGGCCCGCGTCATCGAAGATACGTGCGCCGAGGAGCGCCTGCGCAGTCTGCGCACCCCACGAATGCCCGGTGACGGCAATACGGTTACGGTCGATACGGCCAGCAAGCCCCGGCACGGCGGCCTCGATCGAATCGAGCTGGTCGAGGATGCGTGTGAGGTCCGCGATTCGTTCGGTCCAGATTGTTGGGAACACCGGGTCGTCAAATCCGAATCCGTGCCGGCGCGAGTCCAGGTGTGTGGGCTGGATCACGACGAACCCGCGGGAAGCCCAGAATGCAGTGAGGGGTGCGTACCCGTCGAGGTTCCACCCGTTGCCGTGGGAGAACAACACGACCGGAAGGTTCGTGCCCGTCGTCGGCGCAGAGATCCGAACTTCGAGCGGAACAGGCCGGTCCGAGGCGGACAGGCGGACAGGGGCGACGGAGATTACCGGATCACCGTCTTTGACGATGTCATCCAAGGTTTGGGTGAGTGATGAGGTCATCAGGGAGTTCCTTTCGAGCGGCCTACTCTGCGATACTGGTTATCGGAGCGCTGTTCCAAAACAATACGGAACGATGTTCCGTTATGCAAGTGTTTGATATCGAGGATGAGGATGAGCGCATGGCCGGTGCTGAAGAGGAACAACGGCAGCTGGGCGGAGCCGCCGCCCACGTTGGTCGTCCCCGTGCGAGTCGGCAGGCGCTCCTAGATGCGGCAGCAGCGGTGTTCATGGCATCCGGCGTCGACGCTCCGGTGAGGCAGATCGCAGAGAAGGCTGGCGTCGGCGTGGGGACGATCTACCGTCACTTTCCGACACGCCCAGAACTCGTCGTGGCGGTGTACCGGCACCAGGTGGAGGCATGCGCAGACGCAGGCCCGCAACTCCTTACAGAGAGCGCAACTCCTGAGGCGGCTTTGCGCGCATGGGTGACCTTGTTCGTGGAGTTCCTCGCCACCAAGCATGGGCTCGCAGGCTCGCTGCACGGAAGTAGTGCCGAAGCGGACGCCTTGCACGCCTACTTTGTCGGGCGTCTCGTGCCGGTGTGCGGTGCTCTCCTCGAAGCGGCACTCAAGTCCGCCGATACTCCCGCGCTGATCGATCCGTACAACCTACTCAAAGGCATCGGAAACCTCTGCATAGGTGCGTCACATGATCCGAAGTACAAAGCCGATCACCTCGTGCAGCTTCTTATCTCTGGAGTGCTCAGTCGAGGCGCTGAGTGACCAAGACCCGTTGCGCGACCGGGAACGCGCGAAACATGGCCTGACCGAATGTGGCGGCTCATAGGCCTAGATGATCTGCTGCACCGAGGTCGTGCCCGAGATTCGCCCCAGCAGGACAATCTCGCCGCTCACGGTGAGCTTTTCGCCTCGGTCGATCAGTGCGCGGGCTTTGCCGGTGTGGTCGGCTGATGCATGGCGCAGCACGATGGCCACGGCGACATCCTCACCGGGAACGAAACCATCTGCAGTGAACTCCAACAGGCTCGGAACCACCATCGGTCGGTCACCATACTCGGGCGGGGCGAATGATGATCGAGGCTGCGGGGATGGTGGCGTGAGGATGTCGGCTTGGACGCTGCCGTCGAAGTCGCGCACTTCCACCCGTGTCGGCGATGCGAACCGGGCGACGAGCTCCGTGAATCGCCTGTAAGTCTCTGAGGTGGCTGGCCTGGGGTCGGCTGACAGGGTGGGTGCTGGTGCTCCGCCTGATCGTGACTCGTGAATCGCTTGGCCTCTCGCTCGTTGAGACGAGGTGCCTTTCCCAGGATCTGTCCGGTCATGCGGGCGCCGGCGCCGACCCTGTCCACTCCGATGGCTTGATGAGAAGCTTGCCCGACCGTTAGCGGCGGTCGTGGCCCATTACAGGCCTGCCTCGAAGTGACCTTCCCGGGCCGACGCCAGCAGTGACGTCAACCTCGTGGAAAGGATCGCAGTCACCATGACCATCGTTGCAAACACGTTCGCATATGTCATCGGCGCGGACACGCATGCGAGAACACACACGCTCGCCGTCATCGAGGCGAGCACCGGCGCGAAGATCGATACACGCACGTTCC
>DXDC01000317.1 GCA_019115685.1 Candidatus Agrococcus pullicola | reverse complement strand
ATCTGCGCGATATCGTCTCCGCCGGCACCGTCGCGTGGACCTTCCGAGGAGCTGATCTAGCCGCGCTGCCCCATCTGCATGGAGAGCGTCTGGAAGCGGCGTTGGCGGGCGACGAAACGGTGCGCCTGCGCGACACCTACACGCCGGTTGACGAGGTTGATGTGGATACCGTCGCCATTCCTGTCGAGCAAAGCGAGGCGGCGATTCTCGCCATCTCAGCCGCCGATGACCTCATGTGGGATTCGCCGACACTGAGTGCGGTGGCTATCGATCGGTTAGAGCGTCACGGGCACCACCGTGCCCGCCGCCACGTGACCCTCGATGCTGGTCACGCCATTGCAGGTCCGCCCCGACAACCGATGCCGACGCGGTTTCCCGGCCCCGGAGTGACGTTCGAGTCAGGTGGGGACCAGCGTCGCAACGCAGCCGCCCAGCGCGAAGCGTGGCGCCTCACCATCGACTGGTTCGACGAGAACCTCACCTAGCGCGACCGCAAGGCGATTCACGTATCCAGAAGCTCGACGACTTCCGCGCTCGTCTCCGCAGAGCTCAAACGGTCCCGGAAATCCTCGTCGATGAGCTTACGGGCAAGCTTCGCAAGAATATTCAAGTGCGCGTCGGCACCATCTTCGGGCACGATAATGGACAGCACCTGCCCGACTTGTTCGTCAGACCATCGAATCGCTTGATTCAACTCGAGGTAGGCGACGCTCGCCCGGCTCGCCGCAGCACTCTTCGTGTGTGGAATCGCGAAACCGAATCCCATCGCAGTAGAGACCTCCTCCTCGCGAGCGCGCAGACCGACAAGGATCCGTTCACTGTCGGCTGCACGTCCCGCGTCAGTGAACATTTGCGCGAGCAGTTCCAACACCGCGTCTTTGTTCGGAAGGTCACGGTTCAGCGCCACGAGAGATTCCTCGGTCATACCCTCACGAGCCTCGGTCATGAACTCCTACTTTCCGATGCTGCTGCGCTGGGGTTGCGCTCGCGTTCAGCCTCGCCTTTCGCCACGGCCGAACCTTCTGTGAGGCGCAGCAGGATGCCCAACAGAGCCACGCCTACCGCGACGCCGATGACGAAGCTCAACAGATACAGCGGAATGTTGCTGGCGAGTGGCATCGTAAAGACACCACCGATCGGCGCCGACATCGTGATACCGAAGGCGCCCGCGAGCGCACCGGCAGTCGCCGCGCCGACGATGATCGACGGCAGCACCGCCCTGGGTTTCGCGATCACGAACGGAATCGCGCCCTCTGCGATGTAGCTGGCGCCCATGACGTACGCCGCTTTACCGGCATCACGGAGATCCTGCGAGAAGCGACGGCGGTAGATCGTCGAGGCGACGGCGCAGATCGTGCTGATGGACATGCCGCTCACGGCAGCGGTGCCCATAATGACGGTCGCGGTCGCTGAGCCATCGGTGGCCGTCAGGCTGGCGACGGCGAACAGGTAAGCGGTCTTGTTGATGGGGCCGCCCATGTCTGCGGCAAGCATGCCACCGATGACAGCACCGATCAGCACGAGGCTCGCCCCGCTCAATCCTTCGAGCAGACCGTTCATCCAGGCATTGAAGGGCCCGATGACAAGGTTGAGCGGGATCATGGCCGCAGCGGCCAGCAATGTGCCGACGACGGGGAACAGCACGATGTTCTTGACACCGCTCAGCGATCTCGACCAGTTCTTCGAAACCCACTTGAGCAGTCGAACGAGGAATCCCGCGGCGACGGCGCCGATGATCGCGCCGATAAATCCTGCGTCTTCTTCCCGCGCCAGCAGGCCGGCCATCATGCCGGGCAATATGCCTGGCCGGTCTGCCATCGAGTATGCGATGAAGCCCGCAAGAATCGGGAGCATGAAGTCGAACGCATAGCCGCCGATGGTCAGCAACCAGGCCGACACCGGGTTGCCTGCGCCGAAGTCTTCGCCACCGCTGTTCGCGGCGTCGAAGAGGAAAGCGAACGAGAGCAGGACTCCACCGGCCACGACGAACGGCAGGAAGTACGAGACTCCCGTCATCAAGTGCTTGTAGGACGAGCGGAGTCGCTCTTTCATCACTCCACCGCCTTCTCGATCACGCTTTCCGCGCCGCGGATCGCCTCCCCGACCGAGACTCGCACGATGCGCATCCCCTCGAAGCGTGCTTCGTCGACGGTGACGTCGGCGGCGATGACCACGACATCGGCATTTTCGATATCGCGGGCCGAGAGCGCATTTTCAGCGCCGGCAGCGCCCTGCGTCTCCATCTTCACGGTGTGACCGAGGCGTTTGCCGGCTTTCTCGATCGATTCCGCAGCCATGTAGGTGTGCGCGATGCCTGCGGGGCACGAGCTCACTCCGATGATGTTCGCCATGGTGTACTCCTCCTTTGGAGACTCAGTGTTCTCAGTTGGCCCGGTTGCAGCTCCAGCTGTTCCAGGTGTTCGTCAAGCGTCTCGCCGCCGAGAGCGACGGCATCGATGGCCTCGATCTCGTCGGCCCAGCTCCACTGCTGTCGCAGTGGCGATGCACTCGCGTTGAAGACCCGCAGTAACGGTGCCCCGCCGGCACCGCCCATCGTGAGGGTCGAGTATGGGACAGGTGCGTCGAATCCGCCCGCGCTGAATGCCACCGGCACCGCAACCTCCTCGGTATTGACCGGGAAGTACAGGATCGGATGCGCCGCCTTGTCGAACCGTTGGTGCGTGTGCACGACGGGGTCCGCTGCGAACTCCGCGTAGCGGGCGAAATTCGCGTTCGGGTCGAGCTCCGCAGTCAAGCCGACGGCGAGGTCGACGGAGATCGTGCGCCCATGCAGCTGACTGTCGGGTGATTCGAGCACCTTGAAGTCGAGGCCGCTCGGTCTGCCGGGTCTGCGGTTCAAATCTGGCAGACCCATGTGGCCTACAGCGCGGAAAATGACGACCGCGAGGTCTTTGTAGCCGCCTCCGACGACCTCGTACTCCTTGGCGCTGCGCGTGTAACAGGTCAACGTGGAGCTACCCGTCAGCGAGACGTGGTTCAGCAACGGATACTGCGGGCTAGGTTCCTCGAACCAGCCCTCCTCCCGCCACGTCTTTCGCTCGGCGGGATCAACACGACGCCGCACGGTGCTGAACTGTGTGCCCGCGACCGAATCTGCGTGCGCCTCATCAGTGGCGAAGATGAGACGTACACGGTGGTTGTCCGCATAGTTCGTCAGCCCACCGTGAATTCGCAGCAGCGGGTCTCCCACGCGCAACTCCAACGTGAGATCGATATCGACGGAACCGCTCGTGGCTTGCCCTTCGCGTTCGCTGAGATCGCGAGGCACCTCGAAGTCGCCCCTGATTCGAAGACGCTGGAACGCGTCTGCGTGCTCCGCGACGATCTCCGCTCCGCTCCAGTCGAACTCGAGGCGTCTGTCGTTATCGGGGTACGAGTAGTCGTAGTTGTCGCCTTCGTCGCCGGAATCTTCGAGGGTGAGGAAGTCGGCGATCGTGCGACCGTCCGAGATGCTCTGCAACGTGAAAGCGTTGCCGTCGAAGGCGAGATGCAAATGCTCGTTCTCGATGGCGAGGCTGTCTCCCCGCTCGAGCATCCTCGCAGCGCCTTCCGACTCGTCGACGAACACCGACTGCAGCGACAGCGGCTCGGCGGGAAGCCGGAACCTGACGGTCGTGCGCCAGTACTCTCCGTCGGGGTCGCGATCCTCGGGGTTTGCGCGCATAACAGCGCTCGATTCGAGTCGCCGTTCGACGACGTCATACGGAATCGATTCGGAGTCTTGTACCAGCGTGAAGCACTCGGCCCGGGTGAAGATGTCGGCTTCGACCATCAGCTCCCTCTTCCACGGCAGCGTGTTCGCGACGAGTACCGAACCGTGCGGAAGGTCGGGGATGTTCGTGGCCAGCTTCCTCATGAGATACAGCGTGAGGCTCTGCGCGGCATGCGCGACATCGCCGGCACGCTGCGCGATCTGCGCGTTGCTCGGGTCGTCCATCGTGGCCGAAGAGTGCGTCTGCGTACGCGTCAGGCTGGTCCAGAGACGATCGAGCAAAGCGGGTTCGAACGGGATGCCGACGAGATCGGCGAGCACCATGATCGGCTGCGTCCGAAGCGCCAACTCTCGCTCGGCGAGATCCTGTGTCGCCTTGATATCGGGCCGCGCGGAGAAGATGGACCGGTGCATGCGGTGGTACTGCGTCGAGTACAGCTCCTCGTCGAACACCTGCAGTTCGTCGTATCGCTCGCGGACTCGATCCATGAATGCGCGCCAGGTGGTGAGACGGAACTCGATACCGTTGTCGGCTGCGTTGTAGTCAGCAACTCGCTCCGGCAGATCCGGGATCGCAGGGTTCTGATCGAAGCCGAGCGGGAAAACGAATTCTCCCGGCAGCGCGGAGTTCTCGAGCAGACGCTCGATCAACCCGTCGACACTGAGCTTGTTGTAGTCCTCAGCCTGGTCGCTGAAGAGCGTGCCCTCTCGAAACGCGTATGTCCCGTAGCCGTAGCCCGCCAGCAGCGTGTGCACAAGCAGCTCGCTTCCGTCGTCGCTCCGCCAGCGGAATTCGTTTCGCAACCCGTAGGGACCGCCAACACCACGCGTGACGACGAAATCACGAATGCCGAACTGATTGAAGATCTTCGGGAAGTCGATCGAGTGGCCGAACGGGTCCGGCAGATAGGCGACGTCGGACACTTTGCCGAGACGTTTCGCCAGTTTGTGACCGAGACGCAGGTTGTTGATGACCGACTCACCACTCGAGATGAAGCAGTCGAGCTGACTCTCGAACGGCCCCACCGTGAGCCGACCATCGGTCACGAGCTCTCGCACCCGAGGCTCGAGCTCCGGATGATCGCGCAGGAACACGTCGAGAGCCGCGGTCTGCCCATCGAGATGGAACTTCTGGACGCGCCCTTGATCGAAGTAACGCAGGAGCTGCCGGAAGTTGAAGTCGAAGACGATCTCGGCGTCCTCGAAGGTGAAGTACCAGATGTTGTCCCAGTGCGTGTGATGAATGGCGTGCGCGATGCTCATGCGCGGTCTCCCTTCGCGATGGCGGCTCTGTCATCCTGCTCGGTGTCCTCGGTGATGTTCGAAGCGCCCCGGACGGATGCGACCAAGATCCCGTGACGCGGCGTCCGAGTGGGGGCTCCGACCGGACTGACGGTGTACTCATCGACAGCAGCCGGCACGATGAAGGTCTCGGCGAAGTGGACCTCGTAGGGCTCGAAAGCGTCGACGGGGCTGGAGATCACCGCCGCCTCCCCGGAGACGAGATTGTGGACGCGCACGGTGCCGCCCGTGCGAAGCGTGATCGGCTCCGAGAACCAGTGCCTCCGAGTCTGGATGAACTCCTGTTCGTGCAGGCCCGTGATCTCTTCGGTGTGCTCGTCGGTGTCGGTGACGGTGCGGATGTCATTCACGAGCTGATCGCGTGTCCACCCTGTCGTGCGATCCCATTGGATGTTCTCGCGGCCGTGTTCCAAGTGAATAGGGCGCGGTCGACCGTCGAGCCCGAGGCGCCCCCAGTCCCACAGCTTGAAGGTGAAGATGTACGGCGTCGCCGAGACCTCGAGCACCATGGTCCCTCCGCCCGAGCAGTGCACTGTCCCGGCCGGGATCAAGAAGTGGTCGTGCGGCTTCGTCGGCCAGACGCTCACGTAGCGGTCGGCGTCGAACGGCTCTCCCGTCTCCTGCGAGCGCTCGAGCGCCCCGAGCATCGCGGACGGATCGATGTCGTCTCGGAGGCCCAGGTAGGTAACCGCGTCGGGCTCGGCGTCGAGCAGGTAGTAGCTCTCATCCTGGGTGTAGTCCATACCGAATCGTTCGCGGATGTACTCGGGCATCGGGTGCACCTGCAACGATAGGTTCTGGCCTCCCATCGTGTCGAGCAGATCGAAGCGTATCGGGAACTCGCGACCGAAGCGGCGGACGATCGCGTTCCCCAGTAGGCCCTCGGCCTCCAGCAGTACGGCGTCGATCGCAGGCAGTTCGAGCGTCTTCCCCGCGGCGTCTTCGAAGAGCATCGAATTCTCCTCCGGCACGCAGTCGAAGCACCAAGCGTATGGTTTGTCCTGCGGCTCGAGACCGATAGCGTGCTCCATCCAGTAACCGCCCCAGACACCCGGATCGAAGAAGGGCTTCACTCGGAAAGGTCGCCTCGTCGTCTCCCGCAGCAACGACCGCGCGCCCCGGCCCGACACGGCGAATGTCGACTCGAACGAACGGTTCCCGTCGAGCACGAAATCGAACTCGTCGAATCGGTCTGACTTGTGTCGGTCGGCGACGCGCCATTCGATGAAGAATGAGCGCTTGTACTTCCGCAGCGGCTCTTCGTCGGGATTGCCGGCCATCCAGTTCGGCTGCCCTGCGCGCTGACGACTCTGGATCTCCCAACGCGCCATATCGACCAAGACCTTCACGGAGCGTTCCGGAGCCACAAGCGTCGCACCCCAGCCGATGACGATCGTTCGGCCGCGACGGTGGTCGAGATCGCGACGGAGCTGGGCGAGCTTATCCCCGTCATAGAGATCGGTGATTTCCAAGTCGTTCATCCTGCCGAACACTCGATCGTCGGTGAGGAAAGGCGCGAGCAGCGCCTCGAGATCATGCGACGGCAGGGCAGCGACGTCCTCGAGCCGCACGATGTCCGCATTCGGAGCGTGAGCAGTGACCGTGCGAACGATGTCCGCGACATCCGCTCCCGGATAGGTATCGATGGCAAGCACTGCGGTCGTGCGATCCCGCGACAGCTGATCGATCTCGTGCAGCAGGGCCTCTTGATCAAGGAATGCAACACCCTCGGGCGCCTCGACGACTGGATGCGTCACATAGTTCTTCGGCAGGTGATCCGTTCGCGTCTTCCACAGGGCACGTTGCTCGCGCACTTCCGTGTCGCCTCGATCCGTCTGCTCCATATCGCCCGGGACCCC
>DXDC01000316.1 GCA_019115685.1 Candidatus Agrococcus pullicola | reverse complement strand
AGCAACGTGTGGCCATCGCCCGCGCACTCACCCAGGAACCCAGCGTGATGCTGGCGGACGAGCCGGTTGCGAGCCTGGACCCGCCCACCGCGCACGGAGTCATGAGCGACCTGCGCCGCATCAATCGGGAGCAGGGCCTGACGGTCCTTATCAACATTCACCTCATGGACCTCGCGCGGCAGTACACGACCCGCATGATCGGTCTGCGCGACGGACAACTCGTGTACGACGGTGCTGCTGCCGCTGCAACGGACGCCGACTTCGAAGAGATCTACGGGCGTCCGATCCAGGCACGAGACAAGCTGGAATCGCAGGCATGACCACCGGCGAACTCGTCGTTCCCCCGCGCCCGCGGAACCGCATCCGGAACACGCTCGTGGTCGCTGCGTTCGTGGCCTTCACGATTGCGACGTGCATCCCGGCAATCGGCGGCATCGAGCTCGACGTCGCCTCGATCGTGCGCAACTGGCGCAATGGCGCCGACAAGATGCTGCAGCTCGTGCAGCCGAACTTCGAGTTCCTGCCGCGAACCTGGGCTCCCATGCTCGAGACTCTGCAGATGGCGCTCGTCGGCGCGGTGGGTGCGGCGATCGTTTCGATACCGCTGACGCTCTGGGCGGCACGGCCGACGAACCCCAACTCGTTCACTCGCTATCTCGTTCGCACCATCGTGAACATCAACAGGGCTGTGCCCGACCTCGTGTTCGCGACCGTGCTCGTCGCCATGGTCGGCGTGGGCGCGCTGCCGGGCGTCATAACGCTGTTCCTGTTCAACATCGGCATCATCGTCAAGCTCGTCTCCGAGGCGA
Organism: Candidatus Agrococcus pullicola; assembly: GCA_019115685.1. Taxonomy (GTDB): domain Bacteria; phylum Actinomycetota; class Actinomycetes; order Actinomycetales; family Microbacteriaceae; genus Agrococcus; species Agrococcus pullicola. The sequence goes on along the minus strand of DXDC01000316.1, from coordinate 4,205 downwards.
TCGACTCGGCCGATCACGGCTACATGGAGGCCGGCCGCGCAGCGGGCGGAACACAGTTGAAAATCAACCGCGTGACCGCACTGCCGCAGTCATGGCCCCTGTTCGCGAATCAGTGGCTCTATTCGCTCGAGCTCAATGTGCGCATCTCCGCGATCCTCGGGATCGTCGGCGCTGGCGGTATCGGTCGCCTGCTCGACGAGCGACGCGCGTTCTACGCCTACGCTGACGTCTCGGTCATCATTCTCGAGATTCTCGTCGTGGTCATCCTGATCGAGATCCTCTCGAACCTGTTGCGCAGGAGGCTCGTATGACGCAGACAGCACCAGCGCCTTCGCAGACACAGGCTCCGTCACCGAGCGCCCCTCCCCGCCCCAGCAAGCTGTGGCCTACGCTCTTCGCTACCGCCGCCGGCGTGCTCGTGCTCGTCGCGACAGCGGGGCTCGATATCGCCTGGAGTGAGCTGCCGGAGCTCCCAGGGCAGGTCTGGCACTATCTGGTGCTCATGTTCGCCTCCCCCGACTGGGAGCGGCTCCCTCGCGCGCTCTTCGAGACGTGGCGTTCGATCTCGATGGCCTGGATCGGTGCGATCCTGTGCGTCGTCGTGTCGATCCCGCTCGGGATGCTGGCAGCCAAGGGCGTCGGGCCGGCGTGGTTGCGCACTGGCCTGCGCGGCGTCTTCGCGGTGCTCCGCGCCGTCCCCGAGGTGATCGTCGCCCTCGTACTGCTCACGGTCACGGGTCTGACGCCGTTCACGGGCGCCCTCGCACTGGGCATCGCGGGCATCGGAACGCAGGGCAAGTGGGTGTACGAGACGATCGAATCGGTGCAGGAAGGCGCATCGGAGGCGGTGCGCGCCGCCGGCGGCAGTACGGCCGAGGTAACGCGCTGGGCGCTCTGGCCAGCGGCGGCCCCGTCGCTCTTGTCGTTCGCGCTGTACCGATTCGAGATCAACATTCGAACCTCGGCCGTGCTGGGGCTCGTCGGTGCCGGCGGTATCGGCAGTATGCTCTCGAATTACACCAACTACCGGCAGTGGGACACCGTCGGGATGCTGCTGATCGTGGTCGTCGTCGCGACGATGATCATCGACGCCATCTCGGGGCGGATTCGCCACCGCATCATGGAAGGAGCGAAGGTACGTGACCTGGCACGGAGCCTCTGACGCTCCTCCGAGCGCGAGAATCGTCTCGCTGGCGCCCTCGCTGCAGCGCACGGAGCGGCGGGTTGCAGAGTTCATTCTCACCGACCGCAGCGGAACGGTCGAGCGCACGGCGCAGGAGCTTGCGGATGCCGTAGGCGTCGGCCGCACGACCGTCATCCGTGCTGTGCAATCGCTCGGCTACGAGGGGTATCCGCAGTTGCGCGTGGCGCTGGCACAGGAACTCGCGATGCAGCAGTCATCGGATGCTGAGGTCGGCTCCGACGGCTCGATGCTGGGCACGCTTCGCGCCCGCGTCGCCCGGTTCGGATCCGAACTCTCGCACGCCATGGCGGCGATGACCGACGAGTCGCTGCTCGCGTTCATTGAAACACTCGATACCGCGCAGCGTGTGCTCGTCGTGGCCAACGGACTCTCCGTGCCGCTCGGGCTCGATCTCATGCTGCGGCTGAATTCGGCAGGCAGACCGACGGAGCAGATCGTGGACGCGATCTCGCAGCAGATCTCCGCACGGCAACTCGGCGAGGGGTCCGCGTGTGTGGCGTTCTCCGGTTCGGGGGCGAACCGAGCAACGCTCGACGCGATGCGCGCAGCAAAAGAGAGCGGCGCTACAGTACTGACGATCACCTCCTTCGCACGCTCGGCCGCAGCAGAACTCGCCGATATAGCGCTCGTCGTGCCACCGGCCAACGAGAGCTTCCGGCACGAGCTGACGCACACATCCCGCGCCGTCCACATGCTGCTGACGGAGCAGCTGATCGAACTGTTCATCGAGCACCGCGGCGACCGCGCCAGGGATGCCCGAGCCGCCTCGCTCTCCGTGCTCGGAAGCGCGCTGCAGGAGTAACGCCGGGGGCGCATCCGATGGGCTTGGTTGCACGAAGTGGGTCATCCGTGCGGCCGCGGGCACGCTACACCCGGAGGTCCCTTGGAGTTTGGGCACGTACGCTGGCGGCATGAACGCCACGAAACCACCCGGCAACAAGAACCGACATCTCCTGACGTGGTTGGTTCTGGGAGCGCTGCTCCTGGGCGTTATCGCCCTCTCAGTGATCTCGGCGCTGCACGAGCCCGAGTCGGGTGCTGGAGTCGACTCAACTACGGTCTGGCTGCTCACCGCGGGAATCTTCCTCGTGGTCGTCGTCGGCGTGCTCCTGCTCTTCCGGTTCATGCGAAGAAGCTCTCGTCGTCAACAGCAAATTCGCATGGCGCCGCTTGCCGACTGGGCGGAAGCACGACGGTGGCGCGTGCGCGCCGGCGAAGAGTTGGAGACGAGGACGTTTCCCGACGTCGCCAAGGGCGTGCGCGTCACGCCGCGACAGTGTCTGCAGTCTATTGAAGGGGAAATGCTTGGCCGACGAATCAGCGTCGAGTCGTGGCAGCTCGACCACCGCAATCTCGGTGCCCCGGTGTCTCAATATGTCAGTCGCCCCATCGTGCGCGTGAACGCATCACCGTATCTCCCGACCGTCGGTTTAGGAGCGGGGCAATCGTCCTCCTTCCCTTGGCTCACTGCCCCGAAGCAACTCGCCGACAGAAGAATGACGACCCAGGGGGCGCTGTCGCACGTGCCAGTTGACCTGTTGAGCGACGGCATCACACGAGTAGGGCCGTTCTACTGCTTCGGGCCGCCCGACGAGGTGCACAGGCTGGTGCCATTGGTCCAGCGATTCCAGCAGGCGATGGTCGAGCTGCAGGCCTGGGTCGTCACGAGCCCGGGAGAGCTGCTCTTGACGTTCATGGAGGAACCCGAGAACGACAACGTACTCGAGCGACGGTTGCACCTAGCGGCCACGATGGCTGGCGATCTCGACCAGTATCGCTGACGCGCATTTCTCGCAACGGCGCACCTGAGGATCGGCCCGAGCGGAGCGCCTCAGAATAGGAGAAAAAAACGCCCTTTGGGAGGCTCCCAAAAGGCATTCTTTCGACTATTTTGGTCGGATCGGCACTACGTCGAGCCGCTCGCTACTCGGCGGCGGCCACCGCCTCGAGGAATGCGTCCGGATCCGTGACGTCCTGCGCGTAGGGCACGCCGTCGATAGAGATGTAGGGCACGCCGCCCAGATTCTCACCGTCCGGAAGGCCGTTCTGGAGCACGTCCTGCGTCGACTGCATCGTCCAGAACAGGAACGTGCCGTCGGCAATGCAATCCCCCGCATCCGCACCCGCCTGCTCGGCGGCTTCGACGAGTTCCAGCTCGGTCCATGCTTCATCGCTCGGGCCCGCCAGCACCGTCGACAGGAGCGGTCTGAACGCCTCGATATCAGCATCCGCAGCGCACGCGAGCGCATTCACACCGTACGAAGAGCCGAAATCGTTCTCCGGGTGATCGTGCAGCGACACGACGCGATACTCGACCGTCGCTTCCCCGCTATCGGCGAGCTCGATCAGTGCATCCCCATTGGTCTCGATGAACCTGTTGCAATAGTCGCAGAGGGGATCCACGACGACCTGGATGCGCGGCTCCCCTTCACCGAACACAAACGCGTCGTCCTCCACGGATTCCGGCGTCCCGCCCTCCTGCAGCGCAAGCACGGCACCGCCGAGTTCTTCGCGAAGCGCGACGGCGTCAGGATCCTCGATCACCCATCCCGCACCGACCAGCACGGTCTGCCCGCGCAGCATAGCGCCGGTCGCAACGTCTGACGTCTGGTCATCGGACTCCGTCAGGCTCAGGACAGTGTCAACACCGCAATGAGCGACTTCGGCTTCCTCACCACCGGCCTCGTCGTAGATCACGAAGTCTTCGCACTGACCGCCCGCGGCGTGGTAGGCGGCCACGAGATCTTCGACGCTGTCGAACTCCTCGGTGGCCTCCCCGGCGCACGCGCTCAGGCACAGAACGGCGGTGGCGCTGACCGCCATGACTCGCAGTGCCCGAGCACGGCTGAACACTACGGGCTCTCAGTCTCTTCCGGCGACTCCTCGGCGTCATCGTCGCCGCTGTCATCGTCGCCGTCTTCGTCACCGTTGGTGTTCTCCAGCTCGCCCTGCACGGACTGCAGGAATTGCTGGAACACCGCGGCATCCTCGTTCGGCCCCT
>DXDC01000315.1 GCA_019115685.1 Candidatus Agrococcus pullicola | reverse complement strand
TGGGCTTCTGCGGCGGGTCCACCACGTTCTCGACGTTCGCGAACGACGCGGCCTCACTGCTGCGCAAGAAACGAAGGATGCGAGCACTGACACTCACGCTCGCAACCGTCCTCGCAACCGTTGCGTTTGCGGCGGCCGGCATCGCCAGCGGAGATGGGATGCTCACCCTGCTGAACCCGTGACGCGAGCGACCGTCCATCGGGCCACGGCACCGCATCCGATTACGGCGTACAAGGGTCCGTCGGCGTACGTAACGCAGACGGCATGGTAACCTTAAGGTTGCATTTCCCGTATTGGGTCGGCGTCTTGGCGATGTCGCTCCGGTGCAAGGGTGCCAGACGCTCAAGCCAAGGATAAATGGTTCAGGGGGGTTCGACCATGGGTCGCGGCCGTCAGAAGGCAAAACACACAAAACTCGCACGCGAGCTGAAATCATTCAGCCCCGATGTAAACTTCGCGTCCCTCGAGCGTGAGCTCGGGAATAAGACCGAGGGCTCCTACGACGACGAATTCGACAAGTGGGCCGACTACACGGAGTACGAGTCCGCCGACGAAGAATCGGCAGAGGAATCCGCGTAGAGCTCTGCTCGTTACGACGATGCCGTAGACGACTCGCTTCACCGCTCGGTGGACGAGTCGTTTTCGGCATGCCCGCCGGTGAGCGCTCTTGAAGCGCCAGCCCGAAATGCTGGCGGACCCTACGCGTTAGCATGGCATAACGCCCATCGCAGTCGAGCGGAGGCCGCGGCCACAAGCCCCCTCCCGCCAATCAGGAGCATGTCAATGACGACCCAGGAATCCCTCGGAGCACACGCAACCTCACCGGCTCCGGTGTTCGAGCATCTGTCCGTCCTCGACCTGTTCAAAGTCGGCATCGGACCTTCCTCTTCGCACACGGTCGGCCCCATGCGCGCCGCCGCTGATTTCGCGGAGGCGCTCAAGGCAACCGGTCGCCTGCGGGAGGTGCAGCGTGTGCAGATCGACCTGTTCGGGTCGCTCGGCGCCACCGGCTCGGGGCACGCGACGGATTCGGCGGTCATGCTCGGCCTCTCCGGTCTCGAGCCCGACACGGTCATCACCGCAGAGATCGGCAAGACGATCGAGAACATCCGCCGCACCGAGTCGATCGCGCTCGCGGGTGAACACACGATCCCGTTCAACGCGGGCCGCGACACCATCTTCCGACCCCTCACGATGCGGCCGGAGCATCCCAACGCGATGCGACTCACCGTCACCGACGAGAGCGGCGACTTGATCTCGACAGCCGGCTACTACTCGATAGGGGGCGGCTTCGTCATGCGGCACGATGACGACGACGTACTGACTCCCGTGCCAGCCCCGACCGAGAACGTGCAGGATGTCCCGTACCCGTTCACGACCGCCGATGGGCTGCTCGAGCACTGCCGGGCGGCGGGACTCTCGATTCCGGAGCTCATGCTGGAGAACGAGACGGCATGGCGTGGGCGAGACGAGACCATCGCCCAGCTCGAGCACATCTGGCAGGTCATGCAAGATTGCGTGGATGCGGGCATCGCCACCGGTGGCGTCCTGCCGGGCGGTCTCAAAGTACGGCGCCGTGCGAAGCAGTGGCACGAGCGACTCATCGAGCGGGAGGCCGCAGCAGAGACGAGCGCCGAGCGCGACCGCCTCGACGGCATGGAGTGGGTCAATCTCTTCGCTCTTGCCGTCAATGAGGAGAACGCCGCGGGCAATCGAGTCGTCACGGCTCCTACGAACGGTGCCGCGGGCATCATTCCGGCGGTCATGCACTACTTCGACAGGTTCGGTAGCGCCGATTCCGACTCGGCAGACATGCCCTGGAGCGTTCGATTCCTGCTCGCTGCCGGCGCGATCGGCATCGTCATCAAGGCGAACGCATCGATCTCGGGCGCCGAGGTCGGCTGCCAGGGAGAGGTCGGCTCGGCCTGCGCCATGGCGGCCGCAGGATTCGCGGCGGTCATCGATGCCGACACGGAACAGATCGAGAACGCGGCGGAAATCGGGCTCGAGCACAACCTCGGTCTGACCTGCGACCCCGTCGGCGGGCTCGTGCAGATCCCGTGCATCGAACGCAACGCGATGGCAGCCGTGAAGGCGATCAACGCCGCCAGGATGGCTAAGCACGGCGACGGCTCGCACCACATTTCGCTCGACACCGCTGTCGAGACGATGCGCGCGACGGGCGCCGATATGAGCCACAAGTACAAGGAGACCGCAATGGGAGGCCTCGCCGTCGCCTACGTCGAGTGCTAGGTCACTGACTCGTTACCCGGGATTTGGAGGCCGGGTGCGCTGGCGGGGGTGTTCCCGACAAGCCGGTTGTGCCGAATCTCTGGCTCAATGACAGCATTTCGGGCCCGGATGTCGTTTTTCCAGCAATCCGGCAAGTGCGGCCCGGCCGTCGACCTAAGGAGCTGATTACGTCACGTCGAGTGTCAGCTCACACGCTCGGCAGCAGCGACACGTCGTATTGAGAGAACTTCGCGTCGACCGTTACCAACGTCAGACCCTCCGCGATCGCTTGAGCTATCAACATGCGGTCAAACGGATCCCGGTGCTTCAGCGGCAGAGAATCGAGTACGCGAGCGTGCTCGTGGGAGAACGACAATTCGTCAAAACCCAGTTCAACGAGCGGCCTGTGCATAGGTCCATCGAAGTCGAGTTTGCCTACAGCTCGTTTTACGGCTATTTCTGCCGTACTCAGCGAGGAGATGAACTTCATGTTTCTTGGATCGGCTATGGCCTCTCGAAACCGTAACGGGAGCCTGTCGCTGTCCGCTCTAACCCACAGGTAAACGTGAGTGTCGAGCAACAACCTCATGAACCGTACCAATCTCGTTCGTCGGCATCGCTCCAATCATCGAAGTCCTCGGAGATGTCGACGCGTCCCTTCAAGTCTCCGAACACGACAACGCGGTCTTGAGGTTGCACCGGCCCCAACTGAGCCACTGGTCTGCCGTTCCGGGCAATCACCACCGACTCGCCCGACTCTGCTCGAGCAAGCAGTTTGCTGAACGAGGACTTGGCCTCGTATACATTCACCATCTCCACACCTCCAGTGTATCTAGTCTGACCAGACCTGATCAAATGTGGTTCACCTTTGCACTGCGCATTCGTTGATTCGATGCTGTTTACTCATCTCACGTTCGATGTGCTGACGTCGGATGTACCGGCTAGCGTTATCTCTATGCCCCAGCACCAGAATAAATTTCAGTTGACCCGCCCTTCGGCAAGCTTTAGAGCGTCAATCGCAATCGCGCTCGCGGCGCTGCTCGCAATTGGCGCATCCGGCTGTGTCTTCCTCCCGGCTGTCGTCTCATACGGGTCCGCGCCATCGCAATCACCCACACCCTCACCCGAGTCGGCGCCAGACACGGACGACGCGACAGCTTCGAGCCCTGATCCTGTCGGCGAGGAACCAGAACCAGAACCAGAATTGACGATGGGTCAGATCAATGCCATCGACTCGGCCGAATCCTACTTGCGGTTCATGGGATTCTCGCGACAGGGCCTGATCGACCAATTGGAGTTTGAAGGGTATTCGACCGACGAAGCAACCTTCGCTGTGGACTACTTGAACATCGATTGGAATGAGCAGGCCGCGATCGTCGCCGAGTCATACCTCGATTTCAGCTCATTCTCTCGGCAGGGATTGATCGACCAGTTGCTCTACGAAGGCTTCACGCAGGAGCAGGCGGAGTACGGCGTCAACGCCGTCGGGTACTAACGCACGAAAGCCCTTCGCCCTGCTGCGAGAACTCGCGTAACGCTCATCACCGAGATATGACAGTTCTCCTCACCTTGGTGCGCCGGACGTTTGTCGGCCTCTAGATTCTCGCTGTATCGCACCAAGTGGCTCACACGGCCACGCCCTTACCTTGCACCCCCGGCCTCGCTCGGCGAACCGGGCCTCCCTTGAAAGCAGCATATGACTACACCGACTCCCGACCCATGGCAGCAACAGCCGGACGGCTACCGCTCCGACGCACCTCTTCCCTACAGCGCCCCTCAGCCGCACGGATACTATCCGAACGGCGCTCCGAGCTACGGACCTGTTATGCACCAACAGCCGTATGCGATGCCGATGTATGTCACGCCACCGAAGGACACCACGGTCGCCTACCTCCTGGCGATTTTCCTAGGGCAATTCGGCGCTCACAACTTTTACCTCGGCAGAACAGGTTGTGCTGTGAGCCAGCTTGTGCTTTGGATACTAGGTTTGGCAACGAGTTGGATCGGCGTCGGATTCATCCTGCTGTTCGTCGTTCTGACCTGGTGGATCGTCGATCTCTGCTCTATTCCGCAGTACATCCGAGAACACACGGCCATGCTTGCACGAGCCTGGGAGCAGCAGCAGGCGTCGCACTTCGGGCCGCATTAGCCGTCGACTCATAGCGAAGGCGATGCCGGTACGCGGCGCACGGTTGACCGTGCCGCTACTGTCAGCTGTGCACCGTAGGCGCCCCGGTCGCGTAGAGGTTGAGGATGTTCACATCGATCCAGAGCCACGCGCCGAACACGATCAGGAGCACCCAGAACACAACCAACCAGAGCAGACCGAGCACGCTCAACACGATGCCCCAGATCGCGAGACCCTTCGAGCGTGACTCACGCACGAGCGCCACAATGCTGAACACGATGCCGCCAACGGACAGGAGGCCGAACAGCAGCGGTCCGATGATGAGGCTCGCGATGCCGAGGATCAGACCCCAGGCGCCGAAGACGCGTTTGTCGCTCTTCGGCTTCTTCGCGGTCGGCCCGCGACCGACTTGCCCACCCGAAGGGGCACGGCTGCCGGGGCAGCGTCCGTCGGCGCTCCGCCCTGCTGGGATGCGCCGTAATCCGAAGCCATGGGGTTCGTCAACCGTTCAGTGGACGGCCTGGATCCACTCGTGGAACCGGCATGGTTTTCGGTCACGTGGCGCTCCGCTCGGTAGATCCACCGACAACCCGCAGCCGCGCGGGAAGTGCTGCTTCGATCACTCCCGGTTGGACTTCGTGGTTAGAACGTCGTGTAGTAGGAGTAGCTCGGGATCGTGTCGACGAACATCCAAAGGCCCGCGAAGATCAGGAGCGGTACGACGACGAACCAGAACAGCAGCATCCAGATGAATCCGACTGCTCCCAGCACGATGCCCCAGATGCCGAGGCCCTTCGAACGCGACTCCTTCGAAATGGCGATGGCACCGAGTACGATCGCTGCAACCGAAAGCAGCCCGAACAGGAACGGACCGATGACGATGCTCCCGATGCCGAGCCACAGACCCCACATGCCCAGGACTCGCTTGTCGCTCTTGCCAGTGTTCGGGGCTGTCGCGCCGTACGGGTTCTGCTGCGGTTGCTGCGGGTTGACGTTGTAGTTGTAGTCAGTCACGGGTGCTCCATCCGTAGAAAGTTGCTGTGTGGGCACGCGGTACCCGCCGACGATTATGTCGTGTTTTCCTGTACAACCACTATATGCCCGCGTCTTCGAGCAGCCGTCGCTGGGGAATCTCTCCATACCCTCTGCGACCGAGAAGTTGGCAAGGCCACAGGGGACAGCGCTGATCAGGACCAGGAGCCGGTGAGACGCACGGCGCCTCCGTCGACGCCTTTTGCGCCCTGCACGAAGTCGTCTCCTGTCGCCCCCGCACTCGAAACGATGCCCGCGACCCAAGCAGGAATCCCCGCTGCCTCGCTCGCCGCAACCACCGCATCCGCGTCATCGGCAGCGACAACTGCGAACATCCCGATGCCGAGGTTCCAGGTCCCCTCGGTGTCTGCGATCGAGAAGCCACCGAGGTCGGCGAGACTGCCAAATACTTCGGGAACCGCCCAAGAGCGCTCGATCTCGACGCTCGAGCCCTTCGGCAGAACGCGCGCAAGGTTCGCGGCGATGCCGCCTCCCGTGACGTGCGAGAGCGCGTGGATGCCGAGCCCGTTCTCGAGCATCGCCACCAGCGGCGACGTATACAGTCTCGTCGGCTCGAGCAACACTTCCGCCGCCACGCCGCCCAGTTCATCGACGCGGTCGAGCAGGTCGATGCCCCGCTCGGAAAGCACGCGACGCACGAGCGAGAATCCGTTCGAGTGCAGCCCGCTCGCGGCCATCGCCACTACCGCGTCCCCGGCTTCGACGCGTTCGGGGCCGAGCAGGGCATCCGCCTCGACGATGCCGACCGCGGCACCGGCCACGTCATACTCGTCCTCGCCCATCAGCCCCGGATGCTCAGCCGTTTCGCCGCCGACGAGCGCGGTGCCGGTCGCTTCGCAGCCCTCGGCGATACCGCGCACAATGTCGGCGATACGCTCGGGCACGACCTTGCCGCAGGCGATGTAGTCGGTCATGAAGAGCGGCTTCGCACCGGTGACGATGATGTCGTCGACGACCATGCCGACGAGATCCTGACCGATGGTGTCGTGCTTGTCGAGCGCCATCGCCAGCGCGATCTTCGTGCCGACGCCGTCGGTCGATGTCGCGAGCAGCGGCTTCCGGAAGCTGCCGGCCGCGCTCAGGTCGAACATCCCGGCGAATCCACCGAACCCGCCGACCACGCCCGACGTGTGCGTGCGCGCGACCGCGGCCTTCATGAGTTCAACTGCGCGGTCTCCGGCCTCCGTGTCGACGCCGGCCGCGGCATAGGGGTTCGTCATACTGCAAGGCTACCTTCGACGTAACACTGCCGCGACGCACGCCAACGTTCATCTACTCTGAACTGGTAGCGCGTTCGCCACCCTTACGAACGTGGCCGAAATGTCGGAGCAGACTCATAGGAGCCCCATGAAGGCACTCACAACAGCCGGTCGACCAGGACTCACACTGCAGAATGTCCCGGAACCGGATACTCCAACGGGCCACGTCAAAGTCAGGGTGCTGCGCGCCGGCATCTGCGGCACAGATCTGCACATCCACCACTGGGACGCGTGGGCGGAGGGCGCCGTCACCCCCGGCATCACGGTCGGTCATGAATTCTGCGGCGAAATCGTCGAACTCGGCCAGGGCGTCGAAGGGCTCGCGGTCGGCGATCTCATGAGCGCCGAGGGCCATATCGTCTGCGGCCAGTGCCGCAATTGCCGTGCGGGTCGCCGCCACCTCTGCATCAACACATCGAACCTCGGAGTCGGCAGAAACGGCGGCTTCGCCGAGTTCGTCACAGTACCCGCGAGCAACGTGTGGGTGCATCAGGGCAAATCGCTCGCGAGCGTTACCGACGCCGAGCTCGATGTGTTCGGCATCTACGATCCACTCGGCAATGCGGTGCACACCGCACTCAAATTTCCGCTCGTCGGCGAAGACGTCGTCATCACCGGCGCCGGCCCAATCGGCCTCATGGCCGCGGCCGTCGTGCGGATGGTCGGCGCGCGTCACGTCCTGCTGACCGACATCGCGCCGCACCGGCTCGAACTCGCTCGATCGATGGGCTTCACCGCGATCGACCCCCGCGAGCGCAGCATCCGCGATACGCAATCGGATTTCGGGATGCGCGAAGGCTTCGACGTCGCGCTCGAGATGTCGGGGGCACCGACCGCGCTTCCCGAACTGGTCGACAACATGAACGCAGGCGGCCGAATCGCCATGCTCGGACTCCCGGCCAGCGATATCTCGATCGACTGGGGCAGCGTCGTCAGCCGCATGCTGACCATCCAGGGCATCTACGGACGCGAGATGTACGAGACCTGGTACGCCATGACCCAACTGATCGCCAGCGGGCTCGACGTCTCACCCGTCATCACTCACCGATTCGCTTTCGACGACTGGGAGGACGCGTTCGCGACCGCGCAGAGCGGAGAAGCATCGAAAGTGATCCTCGACTTCGAGTGATTATTCAGCCGGCTGGGGCCTGCGGCTCGTCGAATACAGTCGCCTGCCCCACCACCTGCCCTTTGAGCCATTCGGAAAACGTCTATCCAGCACACTTCTCAATAGGCATTCTCCGAATAGCGAATGTTCTGCGATTCGGCTTTCGCCCAGTGAGCACACTTCTCAATAGGCATTTTCCGAATGGTCGGCCGCCGACAAGATAGCCTCGGATGTGTTCAACGAGGAGACCCCTGCGTTATTGAAGGAGAGCACGTGTACTCGATTCGCGAGCAGCTGAAAGACGAATTGGCACAGATCGAGGCCGACGGACTCACGAAGAGTGAGCGCCCGATTGCCGGCCCCCAGGGCGCGTTCGTCACGACCGACGGCACCGAGGTCCTGAACTTCTGCGCGAACAACTATCTCGGGCTCGCGGATGACGAGCGCGTCACAGCGGCTGCTCGCGACGCGCTGGACGCATGGGGCTTCGGGATGGCCTCGGTGCGGTTCATCTGCGGCACCCAGACTCAGCACCTCGAGCTGGAGAGCCGTCTCTCACGTTTCCTGTCGCAGGAAGCGACCATCCTGTACTCGTCGTGCTTCGACGCGAACGGCGGCCTGTTCGAGACGCTGCTCACAAAAGACGACGCAGTCATCTCCGACGCCCTCAACCACGCCTCGATCATCGATGGCATCCGACTCTCGAAAGCCGCACGGTTCCGCTATGCGAACCGCGACATGGCCGATCTGGAAGCGAAACTGCAGGAAGCCTCAGATGCCCGGCGCCGGCTTATCGTCACCGACGGCGTCTTCTCGATGGACGGCTACTTCGCTCCCCTGCAGGACATCTGCGATCTCGCCGACAAGTACGACGCAATGGTGATGGTCGACGACTCGCACGCCGTCGGCTTCGTCGGCGCAACGGGAGCGGGAACACCGGAACGATTCGGGGTGCAGGATCGCATCGACATCATCTCGGGAACGCTCGGAAAGGCCCTCGGCGGCGCATCGGGCGGATACATCGCCGCCCGGAGCGAAATCGTCGAGCTGCTGCGCCAACGCTCGCGCCCGTACCTGTTCTCGAACGCGCTCGCGCCATCCGTCGTCGCCGGGTCGATCGCGGCGCTCGATCTCGTCGAAGGCGCGGGTGAACTCCGCGAGCGTCTGGAGCGCAACGCCGCTCGATTCCGTGAGGGCATGGCCGCCGCAGGCTTCGAGCTGCTGCCGGGCGAGCATCCGATCATCGCCGTCATGTTCGGGGATGCCCGACTCGCCGCCGATATCGCCGCGGCAATGCTCGACGAGGGCGTCTATGTCACGGCGTTCTCGTACCCCGTCGTGCCGAAGGGCGAGGCGCGCATCCGCGTACAGCTCTCCGCCGCCCACTCGGACGCAGACGTCGACACAGCCATTGCTGCGTTCGTCGCCGCTCGCGAGCGCGTGCAACAGAGCTGAGCCCCGCCGAAACTCGGTCAATACGGGTACTCAAAGCAATAGTTTGCTTGGCTCGCGACATAGACCGAGAAAGGGCCGGAGTCGCTGGAGGGCCACACGTAGAGCGCTGGGCGGCGCGGCGTACGCCGTAGCCCACTAGGCTTGTCACGTCACCGGGTTCGCTCCAGCAGCGCTCCTCTTCATCGGCTTTCCTCAGGGGGTCTATTCCGTGTGCGGCATTGTCGGCATCGCATCGACGACGAACGTGAATCAGCAGGTCTACGACGCTCTGGGGCTGCTGCAGCACCGCGGCCAGGACTCCACGGGCATCGCGACGGTCGACGGCCCGCACATTCATATCCGCAAGGGTGAGGGCATGGTGCGCGAAGCGTTCCGCACGCGCGACATGCGGTCACTGCTCGGCTCAACCGGCCTCGGACACGTGCGGTACGCGACCCGGGGTGAGGCGCAGAACGAACTCGAGGCGCAGCCGTTCTACGTGAACGCCCCCTACGGCATCGTGCTCGTGCACAACGGCAATCTCACGAACACGCGCGAACTCGAAGTGGAGCTCGCGACGCAGGACATGCGGCACACCAACACCGGCAGCGACACCGAGATGCTGCTCAATGTGCTGGGCTCAGAGTTGCAGAAGCAGGTCTCGGGGGCTGGGCTCGACGCCGAGCAAGTCTTCACCGCCGTCAACCGAGTCCACGAGCGCGTGCGAGGGTCCTACGCCGTCATCGCGCTCATCGCCGGCCACGGGATGCTCGCCTTCCGCGACCCGTTCGGCATCCGTCCGCTCGTGCTCGGGCGCAGAGAGGGCCAGCGAGGCAGGACGGAGTGGATGGTCGCGAGCGAGTCGGTCGCACTGACGGCGAGCGGCTATGAACTCGTGCGAGATGTCGATCCCGGCGAGGCGATCATGATCGGCCTCGACGGCGAGCTGCAGGTGCGCCAGACCCACGCCTCCCCGACACTCGTGCCGTGCGCGTTCGAGTACGTGTATCTCGCTCGACCCGATTCCGTCATGAACGGCGTGAACGTGTACGAGTCGAGGCTGCGGCTCGGGGAACGCCTTGCCGAAACGATCGAGCAGTACACGCCCAGCGGCTCCATCGACGTGGTCATGCCGATTCCGGATTCGAGCCGTCCCGCCGCCATGGAGGTCGCGCGAAAGCTCGGCATCGAGTACCGCGAGGGCTACTACAAGAACCGCTACGTCGGCCGAACCTTCATCATGCCCGGCCAGGAGCAGCGCAAGAAGAGCGTCCGCCAGAAGCTCAATGCGCTTGCGAGCGAGTTCGAGGGCAAGAACGTGCTGGTGGTCGACGATTCGATCGTTCGCGGCACCACGAGCCGCGAGATCGTGGAGATGACACGGAACATCGGCGCCAATTCCGTCACGTTCACATCGGCCGCACCCCCGGTCCGCTACCCGCACGTGTACGGGATCAACATGCCCAGCCGCAGCGAGCTGATCGGTGCCGGCCGCAGCATCCCGGAGATTCGAGAGCAGCTCGGCAGCGACTTCCTCGTCTACCAGGAGGTCGATGACATGGTGCAGGGAATCACCGACGGGTCTGAGCTCACCGAGCTGGAAGCGAGCTGCTTCACCGGCGACTACATCACGGGCGACGTCGACGAGGAGTACCTCTCCTGGGTTGAGGCGACGCAGCTGTCGTAGCCGTTCACCGGTTCACTTCCAACGGCCGGGCACACTTCTCGGTCCATACGTGGCGACACGCCCGTACAGCGCGTTCGCTCCAGCCATAGACCGAGAAGTGATCCCGTGCAGGTGGGCGTGTGGCGCCTAGCGCTTCACAACTTCTCAAGACAGACGACGGGGCATCGTTGGCACATGACGCTCGACGCCCGTCGGCAAGAGCTACGTCCGACTAACGCGCCTGTTCACCATCAGTGCGCCACCGCCGATCGATGCCATCACGAACAACAGCAGCACACTCAGGTCGTTCATGCCGATGCGGGGAAGCGCCGGGACGTCGGAGTCGTGACCGCTAGGAGTTGCTGACCGCGCGCCGAAGATCAATCCAGCAGGCGACGATCGCTACTCCGGCGGCCGGTAGCAGCACGACATCGCGCTCCTCTGCGACACCGGCCAGCAACCCGCACACGAGTGCACCGAGCGCGAGAGTGGCGAGCACCGCAGGTAATGCTGAGCGCGCATAAATGGTGTCA
>DXDC01000314.1 GCA_019115685.1 Candidatus Agrococcus pullicola | reverse complement strand
TACACGGCAAGCACGATGGCCGGGTTCTCGCCAGAGATGAAGCCTGACGCCGAGGTGATGACCGCGTCCGAAGCACAGTCACGGGGCCTGCTCGTTCGCAAGCCTACCCAAACCGACTTGCGCGCCGTCATCACCAACGATGACCTCACAGGAGCCGAGATACGTTCCCGCCTCGAAGCCCAGTGCGGCGGCGAACCCACCAAGACCGACGTTTTGGAGCTGCTCGCCACTGCGGTACAAGCCAGCGACTACAAGTGGTTCGTTGTCCTCGATGCACAGCCCGCACCAGGCGTCCGAGCACTGTCGCCCTCCGCGATAAAGGACAAGGGACTCGACGGCCTCCGCATCCTCAGCAGAGAAGCAGCCGACGCACAAGAGATCGAGGTGCCGACCCGCACACCGAACTCGAAGACCTTCAATGCAGCCGGCCCGGGCGGCGCGGCAATGCAGAGCCTACTCGATCAGATTTCGGACTTCACGGTCCCGACAGTAAGCACGATGACCTTGAAGGTCACCGCCGACGAGGCTTCAGGCACCAGCGACATCGACCTCGCCGTGGCAGCGCTCGGCATGCTGCAAAAGCAGCACATCACCGTTCGTGCGACGATCCGCGCTGAGTTTAAGGGGGTCAACGGCGGAGTCCAGTTCCAGGGCACCGCAGACCGTCAAGACTTCCAGTCCGCCTACAACCATGTGAAGAAGGCCATCACCGGTGCGGTCAAGGTAGCGGGGGAGGTCACCCTCGTCTTCCGCTTCACCCCGGCTCTGGACATCACCGATGCCCAGTTCGGCCAGATTCACACGGTCATCAAGAACCTCGGCATGAAGAGCACCACGATGACAGCCGAGGTCACCAAGTGAGTGCCGTCAAGCGCATCCGCCCCGCATCCCACCTCGCGCTAGTCGAGGGGGTGCGAGGGTTCCGCCTCGTTGTCACGCCGGGCCGAGGCGAGACCTTCGGCGTGACGCTTGAAGAAACCTACGGCGAAAACGGCGGCACGATCACCGCGCCGGTGACCACCGCCACACCCGTTCAGGCGGGACGCGTGGTCGATGCGCTCTTCGTTGCGATCCGCAAGGCCGGGCATCAACCGAGCGTCCTTGCGTTCAAGCGAAAAGCCCCCATCCGTCTTGGCGAGGCTGAGGGAGTCCGTCTGGCGCTCGTCCTGCTTGCGAGCCAACCCATTGCCAAGCATGAGCGAGTCCGGGCGCTCGTCGCCGGAATCAACGCCATGAGTATCGAAGAGACCTACTACTGGTACTCCAAGTGCATGGGACTCGATGGCAACCGCGCCCGCAAGGCACTCCGAACCCTCCTCGCAGACTAAGGACACGACGTGACCACTTCAAGACCACGAGTTCTCATCGAGGACTGGCTACCCGTCGCAGAGCTCGGCATCGAGTCGCGGCGAGAGCGCGGAGCTGCCTCCGCCCTGCCCCCGCTCTCGTTCCTTCACGTCTGGTGGGCCCGTCGACCACTTGTCGCCTCCGCCGCTGTCGCACTCGCGGGCGTCATGCCGGCATGGACCGAAGAGCTAGCCGAATCGTTCCCAGAAGCGCCGGAACTTCGCACTGAATCGGCCTACAGGGCATGGCTACTTCGCCTCGTCGGCATCCTGGGTGACCCCGTCAAGGGAAGACGCATGATCGATGCCGCCAACGCCGCTGGCGTGAAGTTGCAGGGCAACGGTTACGGCTACCGCCAGGCGTTCCGAAACGCAGTGTCGCGCTCAGACATCGACCTGCTTCACACCGTTCTTCGTCGCACCTGGGGCGAGCTTCCGACCATTGCTGACCCGACCGCCGGTGGAGGATCAATCCCTTGGGCTGCGAGCCGACTTGGACTACCTGTCGTCGCAAACGACCTCAGCGGAGTCGCGGCCAGCGTGCTGAAGGCAGGCGTCGAGATACCTGCAACCCGCGGTCTCGACCTCCTCCCTGACATCAGGAAGTGGGGCGACGTGCTCGTAAAGCGAGTGGAGAAGCGACTCAAGGAGTTCTTCCCGCTCAACGAAGGGGAGAGCGTCATCGCCTACATCTGGGCGAACGCTGTTCCTTGCCCGCGTACGGGTCGGCTTGTGCCACTGCTGAGAGATAAGTGGCTACGCAAGGCACCTGGGAAAGAGGCCGCTGTCCGGATGGTTACCTCCGCTGAGGGGATCGAACTCAGGGAGCCACGCTTCGAGGTCATTCTGGGGCGCGAGGTAGACAAAGCCGACGCCAGCACCGGGACAATGGCGCGAGGCAAGGCGGTCTCTCCATACGACAACCTTGTCATCGATGGCGACTACATCAAGGAGGCCGCTCAGAGTGGCGATATGGACCAACTGCTCTACGCCGTGGCAGTCCGAAAGCCATCCGGTGAGCGTACCTTCCGGGCGCCGAATGAGGCAGACCTTCAAGCACTGCAAGCTGCGAATCGCACTTTCAACGCAGTGAAGGACGAGTGGTTTGATGCCGGAATCCTGCCCACCGAGGAGTTTCCTGAAGGGAACGATCTGCGCCCCAAACACTACGGTCTCGATCGTTGGGTAGATTTCTTCACTCCACGCCAAGCGCTCGTACACGGCACGTTTGGTGAGGAGTTCGCACGCCTCGTGCCCGAAGTGCGCGAGACTCTCGGCGAGGCTGCTGACCAGGTAC
>DXDC01000313.1 GCA_019115685.1 Candidatus Agrococcus pullicola | reverse complement strand
CTGCCTTCGTGCGGATAGAATGACCTGACCCCGTTTTCAAGCTGGAGATACTACGTGACGAGTTCCGCAGCCACTGCATCAGATACGCCGAAATCCCGGGGCCGCCGCTCAC
This sequence comes from Candidatus Agrococcus pullicola, assembly GCA_019115685.1. GTDB lineage: Bacteria > Actinomycetota > Actinomycetes > Actinomycetales > Microbacteriaceae > Agrococcus > Agrococcus pullicola. Next base: position 7,074 of record DXDC01000313.1, on the reverse strand, counting down.
CGCTGCTGTTAACGCTGGTGATCGTTGCGGCGCTGGCCATCGGGTTCTATTACTTCACAGGCTTCTACACCGATTACCTGTGGTTCGCTCAGCTCGGCTTCTCGGAGGTCGTGCTCGTTCGATGGGGATCGATCGCGGTGATGTTCGCAATCGGATTCCTCGCAATGGCCGTCCCTCTCGCAATTGTTATGCAGGTGGCCTTCAGAACGCGCCCCACATACGCCCAACTGTCGAGCCAGCTCGATCGCTACCAGTCCCAGATCGAGCCGCTTCGCCGTGTCGGTATGGTACTGATCCCGGTGATCTTCGGCTTGTTCTCAGGAGCGGCGGCGGCAAGCCGCTGGGAGCTCGTGCAACTGTGGCTGAACCGACAGCCGTTCGGGCAGACCGATCCGCAATTCGGGCTCGACATCAGCTTCTACGTCTTTGAGGTGCCGTTCTACCAGCAGGTGGTAACGATGGTGCTCCTGGTCGTGTTCGCGTGTTTCGCCGCGACTGTCGCGATGTCGTATCTCTACGGTTCCCTTCGGATCAGCGGCCGAGAATTCCGCGTTGCCAGGGCAACGCGGATCATGCTGGCCGTTCTGGCAGCGCTCTTCATGCTGGGGCTGGCCGTGAACATCTGGCTCGGTCAGTACGCGGCCCTTTCGCAGCCCTCGAGCAGCGTTGTCCGTGCCGGCGCGGGTCACGCTGCGGTGAACGCGACGATCCCGGGCATCCAGATCATGGCTGGTATCGCTGCTCTCGTGGCGATCTGCTTCCTGGTGACAGCCGTCATAGGACGCTGGCGGATTTCGATCGTCGGAACCGCGATGCTGATCGTTGCTTCGCTCGTGGTCGGCGCCGCCTACCCGGCGTTGATCCAGCGCTTCCAAGTGGATCCGAGCGCGAGGACGCTGGAAGCCGAGTACATCGACAGGAACATTCAGTCCACTCGGGATGCGTTCGGTGTCGCGGATGTCGAACGCGTGTCGACGGACACGACGACTACAACGGAGCAGGGGCAGCTTGCGGAGGACGCGCAGACAACCGCGAACATCCGCATCATGGACCCGGCGCTGGTGTCCGAGGCATTCCAGAACCTCGAGTCATACCGCCAGTTCTACAGCTTCCCAGAGCAGTTGAACGTCGACCGCTACGTCATCGACGGTGAACTCCAGGACACCGTTGTCTCGCTTCGCGAGATGAACAACGACTGGTTGTCGGAGCAGTCCTGGTACAACCAGCACATCGTGTACACGCACGGTTACGGCATGGTCGCCGCGTACGGCAACCAACGCGGTCCTGAAGGTCAGCCCGTGTTCATGCAGGGCGGCGTGCCGACCTCCGGCCCACTCGGCGACTATGAGCCGAGGATCTACTTCGGCCAATCGCAACCCGAGTACTCCATCGTCGGCGGAACCGAAGACGGAGTTGACCTCGAGGTCGACTACCCGCGCGGTGGCGACGAAGGTTCCGGAGCGGACAATGCGATGACGACCTTCGACGGTGACGGAGGCCCGAACGTCGGGAGTCTCTTCAACCGCCTCGCCTATGCACTGCAGTTCCAGTCAGAGCAGATTCTCCTCTCGGATGCAATCAATAGCGATTCTCAGATTCTCTACAACCGGGATCCGATCGAGCGCGTGCAGGAGGTTGCCCCGTACCTCACACTGGACCAGACTTCGTACCCCGCGGTAGTGGATGGTCGTGTCGTATGGATCGTGGACGGCTTCACGACTACGGATCTGTACCCGTACTCCACGCCGATGTCGATGGCCGGCGCAATCCGGGACTCCACGAATCCCAACCCGCAGGTCGGCCCGAACGATACCGTGAACTACATTCGCAATTCGGTGAAGGGCGTTGTAGACGCGTACGATGGGAGCGTCACGCTCTACGCGTGGGATACCGATGACCCCGTTCTGCAGGCGTGGCAGAGCGTCTACCCGTCATCCACGACTCCGATGGAGGAGATGAGTGGCGACCTCCTGTCGCACGTTCGCTATCCGCAAGACCTCTTCAAGATGCAACGAGCCATTCTGGGCGACTACCACGTCACCAACCCGGGCACGTTCTATTCGGACGACGACCGCTGGCGAACGCCGACCGAGCCCACGTGGACCGGTGACGGGACAGCCCCGCCCCAGCCGCCCTACTATCTGACCATGTCGGTTGAGGAGCAGGACCCGGCTTTCACGCTGTATTCGACCTTCATCCCGCACGGAGGTGAGGGGACACCGAATGTGCTGTACGGATACTTCTCGGTGAACGCCGATGCCGGCTCGACACCGGGGGAGGTGAGCGAGGATTACGGCAGGCTCGTGATTCAGGAGTTGCCTCGTGATCAATCCGTTCCCGGACCCGGCCAGATGCAGAATAACTTCAACACGGATGACGCGATCTCGGTCGAGCTGAACATCCTCGAACGCGGTGCAACGCAGGTCATGCGAGGGAACCTGCTGACCGTCCCGGTGGGTGGCGGACTGCTGTACGTGCAACCGGTGTACCTGCGTTCGACGGGGGAGACCTCGTTCCCGGTCCTGCGGAGAGTGCTGGTCTCGTTCGGTGACAACATCGCGTTTGCCGACACGCTGGACGACGCGCTGGACGAGCTGTTCGACGGTGATTCGGGAGCGGATGTCGATGATGCTCCGGAGGGCATCGAGGAGGATCCGATCGATCCCGAGGATCCGGATACCCCGACGGAGCCGGAGGAGCCGTCCGAGCCAGAGACCCCTCAGGAGCCGATCAGCGATGACCTTCGAACGCTGCAGCTCGAGCTGCAGGAGGTGCTGGAGGAGGCGAACCAGGCGCTGCAGGATCGCGAGGAGGCGTACGCAAACAACGACCTCGTTGCGGCCGCTGAGGCCGATGAGCGACTGCAGGAGGCGCTCGAGCGCGCGATCGTACTGAGCGACGAAATCGAGCGTCTCGAGGCAGAAGGATAAACGGAACGGGGGCGGGCAGACCTCGATTTGTCCCGCCCCTGCGGAGCGTGCTAGAGTCAGTATTCGCAACGCGGGGTGGAGCAGTTCGGTAGCTCGCCGGGCTCATAACCCGGAGGTCGTAGGTTCAAATCCTGCCCCCGCAACGAAAAACAGCCCCTGATCAGGTGAAAGCCAGGTCAGGGGCTGTTGGCTTTCTTGAATGCATGCCGAAGTATCCGCAAAAGTACCCGCATCATGTTCTGGCAGTAGGCGGAGGTAGCCTCGGCTTTATAATGAGCTTGAAGGAGGTCGCCATGGCGAAGAACGCAGGTGCTGGCAAGCGCGTCGGACTGGTCAAGGATCGTTACCAGAAGAAGAACTCCCGTACAGGGCTCTGGGACAAGTACAACAAGCGTGGGGACTACGTCGGCACAAAGAAGTCCGGCGGCCCGTTCAAAGCGATCGTCAAGCTCATCGGTCGCAATCCGAAGCGGGGCTAAGTCTTGGCTGGCTTGTATTGCTCGGAGTGCGACGTGTTGTTCTCGAACGCGGTGCTCTTGGAACAGCATGACTGCGAAGAAGAAGCCAGCAGAAGCGGCACTTCCTACTGCTGCGGCCAGATGTACGAAGACGGTGAGACCTTCTGCAAGAGCTGTGGTGACCCGCTGTAGGTGCGCGCAACCCGCCGAACACATAGCTGGTGCTCTTCTCCTCGGCCCGTCGTCTTCTGGCTAGCGCTCGTGTTCTTCCGACGATAGATCAACCTCGCGGCGATACCTCTGCTGCCGATCGCCGTCGGGTGGCTAGCAGCAGGAGCCGCCATGATACTCGTCGCTGCTCATGCACAGTCGACAATTCAGGAGATTACAGCGCAGGCGGGGAGCGGCGGCGATGTCGTTGCGCTCGTCGGCCTCGACCCGCAGCTGTTCGCCCCGGCCGTTATGAGTCTTGAAACGCTTCCCGGTATTCGCGTGAGGATCGGGGAAGCGTGGCAAACGGTCATCGGGGCGAGCGCCCTTGCACTCGCCTGGGTGATGTGCGTCGCATTTTGGCCGAAGAGGAGGATGGCACCGGCCGAAGTCACGGAGATCCGGCGGTAGCGTCTCCTAATTGAAGCTATCTGGCTCCCGTCCTAGACCTCTGGCGTGCCGACGAGCAGCTGTCCGTCGCTCGATCCAACGGTTACGGGCACTGACTGCTCCGTGCCGTCCCAGTTGAACGTGCACTGGAACGTTGTGCCCTGCTCAGGGCGAATCTCGTCCGGGCAGCTGACATCTTGCACTTCGGCGAGACCGTAGTCGTCGGTCAGTACCCTTTCCACTTCACTCGCGATGGCACTGGAGCTCATGGTTCCCGAGTCAGCTCCGAACCAACCGATCAGCCAGCCGGCTGGCAGGAAGACGAGGGCGGCGATCGCGGCGGTGATCAGGATGGGCCCCGTGAGCGAGCGCTTCTTCTCGCCGCTCGGTCGGCTTCCCGGAGACGGCGAGCCGGGGGAGGAGCCCGGTGGTGGCGCGAAGGGAGCCGATGCATGCAGCGGCCGGGAAGGGGCACTGGCGGGGGGTGATCCCGCGCCAGGGGGAGGAGCGCTCGGTGGAGCGCTCTGCGGTGACCGAGTGGGTTGCTCTGCCGGAGGTGAGCCGAACGGTCTGCCGGGAGGAGGCGAGCTGGGGGCAGGGCCCCTGGGCGGACCGGGCTGCTGCGGCCCCTGCGGATACGAACCGGGCTGGCCGTGTTGAGCCGGTTGACCGGGCTGCCTTGGCGGGAAGGGAGGGTTGCCGTTACTCATTGTGCTTCCTTACAGCTCGCCGATTCTGATGAGCTCGATCGTGCGCCAGAAGTCGTTCGCCTCCGAGCCCTCGGGCATTTCGAAGAGGTTCTCCTCTTCGAGGTTTTCAATCGGAACCGAGATCTCATCCTGCGTGGCAGTGCCGGTGATTTCGAAGCCGACCTGCAGTTCCATTTCGAGGTCTGTATCCGGCGCCACCACTGTTCCGTTGGCCTCCATCTTCAGGACCACACCGTCTGAGTTGATCCAGACGCGCATGGGGACCAGCGTGTCCAGCGTCTCGTCGGTCACCAATTGCTCCAGATCGCCGCCGAACACCCACAGGTTCGCCTCGACCATGGAGCCCACCGTGACAGCCGTCGTCAGCAGAACGCTGCCGTTGGCGTAACGCTGCAGGTGGAGCGGAACATCGTCATGGTTCTCGTCGGATGCCTCGAAGTGCTCCTGGGTGTAGTGCCAAGCCCGGAGGAGCTGGCAAGCGTATGCGACTGCGCTCAGCACGCAAGCGTCGCTCGGATGTGCATCCGGCTGCATTCGGGGTGCCGCAGTGTGCCCCCACGGCGCAATGTCCATCTTTTCCTGGTAGACGCGTCCGAAGAGATAGTACTCGCGATCGGAGCCGGCCACGTGATAGACATCGATCGTCTCGCCTTCATGAATTCCCTGCTCGAGCGAGAGGTAGGAACCATCGACGTACTTTGTCGTGTGTTGATTGTTCAACTGAGCGCCGTTGCTCGCGAGTCCGTGCTTGTAGCCGACGGCAGTGTACGACTCGAGCTGCCCGATGCCTGCGAGCAATTCGTCGGTTTCCAGGTACTCGGCGGCGGCGTCGATGTGGAACTCGCGTAAGCCCTGATGCTCCGCTGCGGCGTAGGGCTGGACCGGTTCGGCGGAACATCCCGCAAGTGCAAGGAGGGCGACCGCGGCCGTTAGGACCTTTGCCATCGGCCGATGCTCAGTTCTCATCGCCGTATCCTCCGGCCCGCGTGTACAGAGATTGTGCCACTTCTCCGAGGACGCTCGATTCCGTGTGGGTTACATTGCCGTCACTGTCGAAGAACACCAACGAGTTCACTGCGACGAGGTATCCGGCATCCGTGTCGCCGTCGTAGTAGGCGAAGACACCACCTCCGGACATCCCGGGCGTCATGTCGCAGGGCCAGTGGTAGCCGCCGAAGTAGCCGAGCTGGTAAGAGTTCGTCGAACAGTAGAATCTATTGGATCCGTCGTACGGTTCTTGTGTCGGGTAGCCCGTGGAGACGAGGGACTGGTTCGGAACCCCGAAGGCGATGCCCATTGCACCCGTGACCTCTTGGATTCTCTGGCCGTTCTGCTCTTCCATCACGAGAAACGCGACATCGTACTTCCAGCCGTCGCCGTCGATTCTCGGGTCGGATTCCGTCTCCTCCGCGAAGATTTCCGAGTAGATGACCTCGACGGCACTCCATCTTCCGTACGGCTGATTCTGCGAATTGTCAGAATCAGCGGGGATGAACATCGTATTGATCGCCTGGCGCTTTTCCGCGCTGTCCCATATGCAGTGGGCCGCCGTGACGACGATGCTGCCGGATTCGGAGTTCACGACGGTGCCGCTGCACACGCTTTGCTCGGTCTCGGAGAACGCCATGTACAGTCGGCCGGTCGCTGCTTCGCCGATGCCGGATGGATCATAGGGCTGGCCCTCTGGCTCGTCGCCGAGTCCCCGGCCGTCGTCGCCGATTTCAAGCCCGTTGGAGGGCGGTACGAACGCACCGGTCGGGGTATCCCCACCCTGCTCTCCAATTGATCCCTCGGGATCCGTATAGTTGAGGATCGGCTCGAGGTTGAACGCCTCGGGGTTCTCCCAGTACTCGTGGGTGTCTTGGGGTGACATCTCGAAGGGCTCGCGTAGCGACGCCTCATCGGTCTCGACATTCGCAGGAATGGGCTGGTAGTCGCCGGTGGACTCTGCGATGGGGGCAGGGCCTGAACACCCGGCGACCGTGAGTGTTACCAGGGCGAGTGCAACGAGCGAAAGCGCCTTTCGATGGGGGAGAATTGCCATGCGCTGCCTTTTCGAAATTATGGTGAGGAACTCCCTATGAAGCTACGTGCTCGTCGTCAAAGCTTGCTGAGTGAATCCCGTTAGTCGGATCTGAGCGCATCGTCGAGACGGTCGAGCTTGCCCTGCATCTCTCCTGTGTGGCCCGGCCGGATGTCTGCCTTCAGCACGAGGGATGCGCGTGGACTCACTGCTAGGACGGCTTCTGTCGCACGTCGCACGACGTCGAACACCTCGTCCCATTCGCCTTCGATCGTGGTGAACATTGCGTCCGTGCGGTTGGAAGCCCCGAGTCGCGGACGATACGCACCGCGGCGGCCACGGCATCGTGAACG
>DXDC01000312.1 GCA_019115685.1 Candidatus Agrococcus pullicola | reverse complement strand
TCGTTGAGGTAGGAGACGATGGCTTCGGCGAACTCGTCGACCTGCTCGACCCGGTATCCCTTCCTGAACGGGCCCAGCCGCGTGAACCGCTCCTCGTTGGGCTTCGAAAGCTGTTCGAGCACTGCGACGGCTTCGGCCTGGATACGCCCGAAGTAGTCTTCCTCGCCCTCTTCGCCAATCGCACGCTCACGCTCGCGCTTGGCGAAGGCATCTTCAAGGCGGTCGAGCGCATTGTCTACATGCTCGGGAGAGTAACCGCCCTTGGTCATCTCGAAACTCACTCGCCGGATGGACTGGGCGTCGATGCCCGTGACCTTTTGCACGTCCGAACCGTAGGCTCGTCTGGCCTCCTCGAGGAAGTCCTCGACCTGTTCGATGTTGTAGCCGGCCTGGGTCCGCCTGACTCTGGGAAAAGTCGAATTCACAGTTAGTATTCAAGCACGTTCGGCGCACGCTTCAAGTCATACGCGCACACGCTCACGCCGGATCGGCGACTACATCGCGATCTGATACAGCGCGAGCGCAACGGCGGCAGAAGGCAATACGGAATCGAGGCGATCGAGGAATCCGCCGTGCCCGGGAAGTACCGACGAGATGTCCTTGATGGCGAGGTCGCGTTTCATAAGCGACTCGAACAGGTCGCCCACTGTGCTCGTCACCAGAATGCACGCGCCGAAGATGAGACCGAACCACCACGGCAGCTCCAGCAGGAAGCTCGACAGCAGAACGCCGGCAATGAGCGCGAGCACCGCCGCGCCGATCAGACCCTCCCACGTCTTACCGGGACTGATGCGCGGCGCAAGCTTGTGCTTACCGAAGAGTACACCCGAGACGAGCGCGCCCGTGTCCACGATGACGGTGACTGCCACGAACGCGATGATCCACCACTCACCGCCGGGCTGCTGCAGAAGCAGTACCGCGAAGCCTGCGAAGACCGCGACATAGGCGAGACAGAGCACCCCGGCAGCCATATCGGCGACAACTGCACGAAAACCGGTGCGCGTTCTCTTGTTGAAGATCAGTTCGCCGATACGCCACAGCGCCGTGAAGAGCGCGGCCGCGACGATCCCGAACCACAGCCCTTCACTGCCGAAGAACCAAGTGAGGGGCATGATGAGTGCGCCGACCGCAATGAGCGGAACGCGCGGCACATCACGACCGGCGAACCGCAGGGCGCTCGAGATCTCGTACAGGCAGAAAGCGACAAGGGCTGCTGCGACGACGACGAAGAGGCCCTTGAGGAAGACCAGGCTGACGAAGACGATCGCGCCGAAAACGAGCCCTACGCCGATCGCGATGGGGATATTGCGTCCGGCTCGCTTGTTGACCCGTTCATTAACAGCCTCGACTTGCTCCCGTGCCAGGCGAATCTGGTCGGTGATGTTGTGCTGACGGTGCTCGGGGTTCTCTGACACGGACGCGAAACGAGCTAGACGGCGAGGAGCTCGTTCTCCTTGTTCTTCAATGCATCTTCGACACCGTCGATGGATGCACGGGTAATCTGCTCGAGTTCCTTCTCACCGCGCGAGATTTCATCGTCGGATACCTCGCCCTTGAGCGCTTCCAAGTCGGACATCGCTGCACGGCGCAGGTTCCTGATCGCCACGCGGGCCTGCTCGGCCTTCTCCTTGACGATTTTGACGTACTCCTTGCGGCGATCCTCCGTGAGTTCCGGCATGGTGACACGAATGATGGTGCCGTCATTGTTGGCCGTTGCGCCGAGGTGAGGGGCAGCGACAATCGCCTTTTCGATGTCCTTGAGAGCAGCCTTGTCGAATGGAGTGATGACGAGCATCCTCGCTTCCGGCTGCTGCATCGACGCGAGCTGCTGCAGCGGAGTCGGGGCACCGTAGTAATCCACCAGAATCCGCTCGAACAGTGCCGGATTCGCACGCCCTGCGCTGACGTTCGCAAAGTCGTCCTTTGCGAACTCGATGGACTGATCCATTTTTTCCTTGGCCGTAGCCAGAACGTCGCTAATCACTGGTTACCCTTTCGTTGCTTCAATTCTATGCTTCCGGCGTCGGGTCGGCTGTCACGAGCGTCCCGATTCGCTCCCCGAGGATCGCACGGCGCAGGGAGTCCTCCCCCTCCATACCGAACACCCTCATCGGCATCCGGTTGTCCATGCAGAGGCTGAACGCGGTCGAGTCGACGACTCGGAGCCCTTGCACGAGCGCCTCCTGGTAGGTCACGCGGTCCAGTTTCTGCGCGTTCGGGTCGCGCTTCGGGTCGGCGGTGTAGACGCCGTCGACCCCGTTCTTGGCGACGAGCACTTCGTGTGCGCCGATCTCGAGTGCGCGCTGCGCGGCCACAGTGTCGGTCGAGAAGTACGGCAGCCCTGCGCCGGCACCGAAGATGACGATGCGGCCTTTCTCCATGTGCCGCTCAGCGCGACGCGGAATGTAGGATTCTGCCACCTGCGTCATCTGGATTGCGGACTGCACGCGAGTCTGCACGCCCGCCTGCTCGAGAAAGTCCTGGAGCGCGAGAGCATTCATGACGGTGCCCAGCATGCCCATGTAGTCCGCCCGGCCTCGCTCCATACCGCGCTGGCTGAGTTCAGCGCCCCTGAAGAAATTTCCCCCGCCGACGACAATGGCAATCTCGACCGACTCGGATGCTGCCGCGATGAGCCGAGCACTGTGCTGCACGACGTCGGGATTCACACCCAGCTGACCACCGCCGAACGCCTCTCCCGAAAGTTTGAGCAGGACACGGCGTCTGGACTGAGTCATGGTTGCCTTTCTCGTGAATCATTTCGATGGTACCGCTTCGCGCGGCCCTGACATACGAAACGGGCCGGGGTTACCCGGCCCGTTTCCAGTGTGTAATTAGCTACCGATCTTGAAGCGAGCGAAGCCCGTCACGGTCACGCCCGCAGCTTCGACAACCTGACCGACAGACTGCTTGCTGTCGCGCGCGTACGCCTGATCCAGCAGCACCGTTTGCTTGAAGAACCCGGTGAGGCGACCCTCCACGATCTTCGGCAGCGCGGCCTCCGGCTTGCCCTCACCGCGGGCGATCTCGGCCGCGAGCTCGCGCTCCTTCTCGACCACGTCAGCCGGAACCTCGTCGCGGTTGATGTGCTCTGGTGCGAACATGGCGATGTGCTGAGCGACTGCGCGGGCCGTCTCTGCGTCGTCGCCAGAGTAGGCGAGCACGACGCCGACCTGCGGCGGGAGATCCTTCGACGTCCGGTGCAGGTAGACGGCGAATTTGTCACCGGCTACCGTGGCCGCGCGTCCGAGCTCGAGCTTCTCGCCGATGGTGGCGGCCTGCTCTTCGATGACCTCACGCACTGTCTTGCCGTCGAGCGGCGCGTTCAAGCCTTCATCAACGGAGTTTGCGCCGACAGCGGCAGCAGCGTCCACGACGCGGTCCGCGAGTGCGACGAACTTCTCGTTCTTTGCCACGAAGTCGGTCTCGCAGGCAAGCGCGATCATCGTCGCGGTACCCTCGCCTTCGCGAGCTGCGATGAGACCCTCGCTGGTCGAGCGGTCGGCGCGCTTGGCGTTGCCTTTGGCACCCTTCAGGCGCAGGATCTCGGTTGCCTTCTCGATGTCGCCATCTGCCTCGACCAGTGCGGCCTTGGTGTCGGACATTCCGGTACCGAGCTGCTCACGCAGCGCCTTCAGGTCTGCAATGTTGAAGTTGGCCATGTGGCCCTCCTTCTGGTTCGAAACGAACGTTCTTACTTGGTCTCGGCGGTCTCCGCAGGAGCCTCGGCCTCTTCGGTCGCCGCGGGGGCAGCAGCTTCCTCGGTCGCTTCCGGCGCGTCCTGAGCCGGCTTTACCGACTCTTCGGCGGGCTTCTCGGTCTCGTCAGCCGGCTTCTCGGTCTGCTCGGCCGCTGCTTCCTCGGCTGGCTTCTCGGCCTCAAGGAGCTCGCGCTCCCACTCCGCCATCGGTTCGGCTTCGGTGTCACCGGAGTGGCGCTGCTGGAGGCCCTCGGCGGCAGCGTCGGCGATGATCTTCGTCAACAGCGCAACGGAGCGGATCGCGTCGTCGTTACCGGGGATCGGGTACTGCGAGTCGTCGGGGTCGCAGTTGGTGTCGAGAATGGAGATAACCGGAATGCCGAGCTTCTTGGCCTCGTCGATCGCGAGGTGCTCCTTGTTCATGTCGACAACCCACACTGCGCTCGGCGTGCGGGTAAGGTTCCGGATACCGCCCAACGACTTGTGGAGCTTCGTCAGCTCACGGTGCTTGATCAGCATTTCCTTCTTCGTGAAGCCGCTCGCGGCGGTGTTCTCGAAGTCGAGCTCCTCCAGCTCCTTCATGCGCGCGAGACGCTTCGACACCGTCTGGAAGTTTGTGAGCAGCCCGCCGAGCCAGCGCTGGTTCACGTAGGGCTGGCCGACTCGAGTCGCCTGCTCTGCGATGGTCTCCTGTGCCTGCTTCTTCGTTCCGACGAAGAGCACGGATCCACCGTGCGCAACGGTCTCCCGCACGAAGTCGTATGCCTTGTCGATGTACGACAGCGACTTCTGCAGGTCGATGATGTAGATGCCCGAGCGTTCGGTGAAAATGAAACGCTTCATCTTGGGGTTCCAGCGGCGGGTCTGGTGTCCGAAGTGCACACCGGCGTCCAACAGCTGGCGAGTGGTTACGACTGCCATGGTCGGTCCTTTGTTCTTAGTGGGTTTGTCGGCTGCGCCCTCGGCGCTGCCCCTGGTGCTCGCCTCGCTCCCGCGCCAGCAGGACTGGAACCATGCGGGAGGTCGATGCGTATTGTGAGCACGCGAAGTCACCTCTTGCGAGGTGCTGCACTTATGGTACACGTTCCGCGGGGCCTGCGCCCGCATTCGCGCCCAACAACCCGGATTCATCAACAGCCGCAGTCGCGTCGACGTTCGTGACGACTCACCTCGGCAAGGATATCGGGATGCGCGGGTTATCATTCACGGTTGCTCTACTGTTTGCACTGTCGGGTTTCGGCGCCCCTCAACACGACCGTTGGCCGTGGCCGGTGCCCGATCGGAACGTCGTGCGTCACTTCGAGCCGCCTCCCGAACCCTGGGCCGCCGGTCACCGAGGCATTGATATCCGCTCCCCCGTCGGCACCGTCGTTACAGCTGTTGCCGACAGCACCGTGCACTTTGCGGGCACCGTGGTGGATCGCGGCGTGGTCTCGCTCGATCATGGCGACGGCATCTTAACCAGCTATGAGCCGGTCACAGCACTGGTTGATCGTGGCGATGCAGTCATAGCCGGTGAGCCCATTGCGATCGTGGAGGGCCACCATAGCGGCTGCGGTGCCTGCCTGCACTTCGGTGTCCGCCAGCACGGAGAGTATGTCGACCCCATGCTCTTCCTGACTCTCGAGCGGCCGGTCCTGCTACCACTGACCGCTATGCACGAGGATGTGCGTTGGAATACGTCTTCCGCAGTCGGTCGAACGAGACGTGCGTATACATCTGGGTTGTCCCCAGGCTGGCATGACCGAGCAGTTCCTGCACTGCGCGCAGGTCGGCTCCCCCGTCGAGCAGGTGCGTAGCAGCGCTATGACGCAGCGTGTGCGGGCCCGCTGGTCCGGACCCGGGCACGAGTTCGAGCAGGTCGGCGACGAGTTCTCTCACCTGCCGCTGCCCTAGGCGTCCGCCGCGAACGCCCAAGAACAGCGCTTGGGAGGGGCGCCGTTCCTGCGCCAGCAAGTGCCGTACGCTCAACCAATCGATGATCGCGTCAAGTGCGGGCTTGCCGAAGGGAACGACGCGCTCCTTGTTCCCTTTACCGACTGCCCTTGCGGTCAAGCGCGATGTGTCGATGTCATCGACGTCGAGTGCGACGAGTTCACCGACCCGCAGTGCGCTCGCGTAGAGCAGTTCGAATACAGCGACGTCTCGTACTGCTGTCGGGCCGCCATCCGGGATTCTCGCATGCA
>DXDC01000311.1 GCA_019115685.1 Candidatus Agrococcus pullicola | reverse complement strand
GCTGTTCGAGGATGCGCCTCGCGGTGTCCTGCCCAATGCGAACCGCGCCGTCGACGTGCTGGTATCCCTCGGCGGCGATGTCGCTGGAGGCGAAGAAGATGGGGCCGACGGGGTCGTTCTGGATGCCGCCCCAGCGGTGCAGTCCGCCGAGGTCGTAGCTTGTTGCGTACGCACCGCGCGTCCACTCCTCCGCGCCGAAGTCGCTGAGGTAGAACACGTCCGGCTCGAGCGCTTTCGGGCCGAGGAAGTCGGCGATGCCCTCCAGCACGACGCGACGGCGCTCCGCCTCGTCGAGCGCCCAGACGGCCTCGGCGTTCTTGCTCACGATGAACCCGACCATGGTGCCGCGTTCGTCTTCGTGGTTCGTGTTGTCGTAGAGCTCCTGGATGAGGTGGCTCGGGCTGAAGGCCGTGCCGGAGAGGCCGTCTTCGCGCCAGAACGGTGTTTCGTAGACCGCGTGCAGCTTGATGACGAGCCCCATCGACTGGTGCTGGTGCGCGATGAGCTGCTTGCGCGGCAGAGCCGGTGCGTACGAGATGCGCGAGTAGAGGTTCGGCGGCACGGCAACGATGGCGTGCTGCGCGGTGACCGTGACGGTGTCGGAAATCGCAGTGACGGTTGCGGGTGCGCCGGGGCCGTTGTCGCTCCATTCCAATGCACGAACCGGGCTGCTCAAGTGCACAACACCGCTGCCGAGTTCTTCGGCCATCTGCTCCGAGACCGACTGCATGCCGCCGACCACGCGGCGGTCGAGAATGAAGTTCTCATCGGCCAGGTTCGAGAACGACCCGGCGGATGCCGCCATCAGCACCGCCTGCAGAGCGCTGAACGCGTACGAGGGTTTCGTCAGCATCCCACCGGCGACGTAGAGCGCGACGTTGTCGATTGCTTCTCGATCATCGCTCTGCTGCGCGAGCCACGACTCGAACGAGACGGCGTCGAGCTCTTCCGCCCGCGGATGCGCCCACGGCTGCTCGACGCCGATCTGGTCGACGAGCTCGTCGATCAGCGCGGTAAGGCGATTGATCTCCGCCAGAGTCGCGGGGGCGACGGGCAGGTCGCCGACGAATTCGCTGCGCTCACCATCGGGCCCGATGTAGACGGACTTGCCTTCCCGGTACCGTGTGAACGTCTCCTTGCCGAGTTCATCCAGCAGGGCGATGAGCCCGGTTTGGTCGGGCGAGACCCACTGCCCGCCGATTTCGATGAAGGCGCCGTCGATCGTGTCGCTCCAGGTTCGGCCGCCGACGCGGTCCCTGGCTTCGAGTACGGCGACGCTGAGCCCGGCCTGCGTGAGCCTCCTCGCTGCTGTGAGCCCTGCCGGGCCTGCCCCGATAACGACAACGTCTTTGTTGATGGAAGCCATGCTGCTGTTCCTTCTCCGTGGTTCGACTTTAATTAATAGTCTTAATTTGCAGTCACAGTACACGATCGCCATCGCACGCGCAAGGGTTCTGCGGCACCGGAAGAATGCGGAAGCCCCTTGCGAACGACGCTAGGTCGTCACAAGGGGCCTCCGGTCGGCCTCGTTAAATCAGCGGTTTGCCGTCCTTGCGAGACTGACGCCAATCCCGGAAGAACCCTCTGGCGATGACGCCGATGACACCGGCGACGAGCACCGGCCACATGAGCACATACGCCGTAAGAGCGATCGTCTCCATAGTCCTACTCCTTGTCTTTCTGTACCGCGGCGACGCTGGCGCTTGCTGCGGGAGGGCTCACTGCCGGGTTCCGGTCGTCAAAGTCGCCGGTGATGGTCGCGACCGTACTGAAGTCGAAGTTCTGCTTGGACTTGAATGACATGAAGTAGCAGACCAGGAACGACACCGCGTAGGCGACGAGCGAAGCGGACAGCACAGCGTACTCCCGGAAGAATCCGAGAGCGATGGGAGCCACCGCCACACTCGCCACCGCGCCGACGACGACAGCGACTCGAAGGCCGAAGAACCCGAAGGCCATAATGCCGAGCACGACACCGACACCGACGATGGCGAGCACCTCGACGATCCAAGCGACGCCACCGGAGATCGGGATCCACTCGAAGCGAACCGGCAGGAAGACCGCCAGCGCCGTCAGCACGGCCACCGTGAAGGCGAGGTTCGTGACCTTCTTCCAGTAGAACGAAGCGATGACGGGGAAGACGAGACAGCCCCAGAGCGCACCGACGAACACGAGTAGATCGAGGATGTTGAACTGACTGGTCGCAAAGAACAGGCCGGCACCCGTTGCGATGATCATCGTCGCGCGTCCTATGAGCAGCATCGTCTTCGGATTCGCTTTACCGCGGCCCTTGCCCTGGCCGTAGATGTCGCTCATCGCGATGGACGACAGTGCCGCCAGATCACTGTCCGCGGTCGATGACAGCGACCCGATGATCATGAGGAACGCGAGCGCCAAGAGCACCGGACCGAGGTACGTGCCCGCCATCTGCGGCAGCAGGTTGTTGACGTCGCCGTCCAGCGGCTGGATGCCCAGGTACAGCGCCATGACACCGACCATGCCGATGCCGATGACAGTCGTGCCGTAGCCGATCGTGGCGGTCACGAACGTCGGCTTGATGAGGTCTTGGCGCACGGCGAAGAGGCGCTGCGCGATGGTCTGGTTGCCGATGGCGTAGGCGAGCACAGCGGCAATGTACGGCGCACCCTGGTTCATGAACGCATCGGAGGAGAAGAAGTTCGACTGCTGCGGCGTGAGATTGCTCGCGCCTTCGACGAACATGCTCGGACCACCGGCTGAGAAGAAGATCACCGGAATGATGACGGCCGCAGCACCGAGCATTGCCATGACCTGCGCGAAATCGGTCATGACGGACGCTCGGAACCCTGACCACAGCGTATACAGGAGGACGCCGCCCGCCACGATCAGAATGCCGGTGCCGAAACTCAGGGGCGAAAGGATAGAGATGAGCGCACCGCCGGCGATGAAGTTCGATGTCAGCGAGATAACGGAGCCGAGTACGTTCGACCCGGCCAGCATCAGCTGCGACGAACGACCGTGGCGTGCGTACATGACTTCCGCGAGTGTGTGCGCACGGGGTGCTACCTGACGAATGCGCTTGCCGAAGGGGTAGATGAACAGAATCATCAGGGCTCCCCAGAGCCCGTAATGGATGGGCCCGGATATGCCGTAGGTGTAGCCCGCGGTCGCCGAGGCGTACATCGAAGAGGCCCAGATCCAGGTTGCGGTCATGGATGCGGCCGAAACACCGAAGCCGATCTTGCCGCCCGCGGTCATGTAGTTGTCGGCGTTCTCCCGCTTCCTGCTGATCGCGACGGACATCCACATGGTGCCGCCGTAGAAAAGAATGAGCAAGCCGATGACGGCGAAAGTTCCGAGCTGAAAGATTTCCGAGGCCGGTGGCACAGTACTCCTTATTCACTTCGTTTTCACGAGTGCGGAACCAAAGGCGTGCTCTGCTGTGTGCTGTTGTTCGCGCGTCTGCGAGCGCGGTAGTTTCCGAGCGCTCGGCGGTATCAGGCGGGGTTCACTTTGGTATCGACTCGTCGCCGTCGACAGCGACGCCGTGATCGACACGGCGTAGCGAAGGCAGCATCACGCGTGACGATGCCGGGGTCCGACGGGATGGCTCCCCGCCGACGGGCTTAGGACTCTGCTTATAGTACAGACAATTCTCACAAAGGCCAGTTGCGCCTTCACCGCAGCTCACCCGGGCCGCAGTCTCTCCGCGCTCACGCGGCAAACACCGTCGTTATGCTCGTGCACGGCCGTGCGCCGCTAGGATCGCAACGCCCCTTTTCCCGTGCCCTTCGACGTGTGCCGGAGCGGGTATCCCTGAACGCTTTTTTCGAAAGGAACCCAAGGTGGACGCTGTCCAATCCGTCCTCGACGCCATCGCCGGCTTCCTGTGGGGGCCGTTTGTTTTAATTCCGCTGCTGCTCGGTACCGGCATCTACATGACCTTCCGGCTGGGAGGAATACAGTTTCTCCGCACCGGCGCGGCGCTCAATCTGGGGCTGATCAGGCGCTCCGACGCGGGTGCGAGCGGCGACGTGTCGCAGTACCGCGCGCTCGCGACGGCTATGGCAGCAACGGTCGGAACCGGCAACATCGCCGGTGTTGCGACGGCCATCGCGCTCGGCGGCCCAGGTGCGATCTTCTGGATGTGGGTGTCGGGCGTCTTCGGCATGGCGCTGAAATACAGCGAGTCGTTCCTGGCAGTGCGTTTCCGGCAGGTGGATGCCAACGGCGACCGCAACGGCGGCCCCCACTACTACCTCACGAAGGGCATCAAGGGCGGTCTCGGCGTCGTGCTGGCCGGTGCCTTCACTGCGTTCACGATCATCGCCAGCTTCGGGATCGGCAACATGGTGCAGGGCAACTCGATCGCCGAGGCCATGTCGTCATCGTTCAGCACCCCGACATGGCTTACCGGAATTCTGCTCGCGGGTATCACTGCGGTCGTGCTCATCGGCGGAGTCCGGTCGATCAGCTCGGCCGCCGGTTCGGTCGTCCCGCTGATGGTCGTCTTCTTCATCGTGGCGCAGCTCTGGATCCTCGGCTCTCACGTGACGGAGATCCCGGCGGCGTTCGCCACTATCTTCACCGATGCGTTCACGGGCACCGCAGCGGTTGGCGGATTCGTCGGTGCCGCGGTCATCGCGGCGATCCAGTTCGGTTTGGCCAGAGGCCTGTTCTCCAACGAATCCGGCATGGGATCAGCGGCGATCGCGGCCGGCGCCGCCCAGACCAGCCACCCGGTCCGCCAGGGTCTGGTCTCGATGACCCAGACATTCATCGACACGATCATCATGGTGACCCTGACGGCGCTGGTGATCGTCGTGACCGGCGCCTGGCAGCTCGCCGATTCGGCCGGCGACGGACTGACCGGTGTCGTCCTGACCTCGACCGCATTCGAAATGGGCCTGCCGGGCTCGTTCGGCGGCATCGTGGTCGCCATCTGCCTCGTCCTGTTCGCGACGACGACGGTATGGGGGTGGTATTACTACGGCGAACGCGCCACTGTGCGCGTGTTCGGCACGGGGGCGATCCTGCCGTTCAAGATCATCTGGGTCGCCGCCTCCTTCGTCGGCTGCACCATCCCGCTGGCGATGGTCTGGACACTCGCCGACATCGGCAACGCGCTCATGGTGATTCCGAACCTGCTCGGCATCCTCATCCTCTCCGGTCTGATCGCGCGCGAGACGCGCGCCTACCTGAAGTTCGACCCGAAGCTGCGCGCGACGCAGGAGGAAGTCGACCTCGCGCTTGCGGACGAGCCCGGCTACCGGGATTGGCGAGCGAACGAGACTCGGTACGATACGCAGGCGCTGCGCCTGCGAGGAGTCGACGAGGATGCCGTCGAGAGCGGTTCGGATGACGACTTCGGTGACGGGCTGTCCGTGCCGGCCGAGCCGAGCCCGGCCCCAGAGAGGTAGCTCCCGCACGAAGGGCCCCACCACGTCATTGCGACGGGTGGAGCCCTTCTTCCGTGCCGTTCGATGTCGACGTACCCGAAAACCGCGGATTTCCCCAGCGACTGACCGTTTGCCAGTGTTTCGGGCACGAACCGCAGAATCTCAGTTTCTCGGGTCCGCGCGCGCAGGGGCCGGCATCCCGGCAAGGCGAACCGGGCAAGACGAGCCCAGAGGCATCCGAATCACACCGTTGTAACTCACCTCCGGCGTGTCGTCATAAGTTTCTTCTCACCGCTTTCCACAGGGTGTAAATCGGTTCTCCACAGTGCCTTTCCGCGCCGATACAGGCGTGTCGCGAAGCGGAATACAAACCCCTCCACAGGTGTTGTGAATTACACGGGTGCAACACACCATCTTGTGTCCCCAATCTCGGTGAAACACAACATATAGTGGGAAATCCGATTTCACGCCAAGACTTTCCAAGGAGCGAAACCATGACTGTAGCCGTGTACTCAAAGCCCGCTTGCGTGCAGTGCACCGCCACCTACCGTGCGCTCGACGCCCAGGGCATCGACTACGAGATCTTCGACGTCACCGCTGACGACAAAGCACTCGCCACGGTCAAAGACCTCGGCTACATGCAGGCGCCCGTCGTCGTCAGCGGCGAAGACCACTGGTCCGGCTTCCGACCCGACAAGATCTCGGAAATCACAGCGGCCTAGCTTCAAGACAGGGGGGATGCAGCGTGCTGACAGCTGAAAACGACACAGCGCAGAGCAGCCCACTCGCCGACGTCACGACGATCGTCTACTTCTCGTCGGTTTCGGGTAACACGCACCGATTCATCGAGAAGCTTGGGCGACCGGCGCTCCGGATCCCGCTGTACCCCACCGAGCCGGCACTCCACGTCGACGAGCCCTATGTCTTGATCGTTCCCACCTACGGCGGCGGCGACGGCAGGGGCGCGGTACCCAAACAGGTCATTCGATTCCTCAACGACGAGCACAATCGAAGCCTGATCCGCGGCGTCATCGGCGCCGGGAACACGAACTTCGGCGCAGGCTACGGGCTTGCCGGTGACATCATCTCGGCCAAGTGCCGGGTTCCCTATCTCTATCGATTCGAAGTCTTCGGCACAGAAGAGGACGTTCACAAAGTCAACCAAGGATTGGACAGGCTGTGGCAACAGTAACCACCGACCATGCGCAGGCCAGCACAACGCAGACCGGCCTTGATTACCACGCGCTCAACGCGATGCTGAACCTTTACGGCCCGGACGGAGAGATCCAGTTCGACAAGGACCGCGAAGCGGCCAACGCGTACTTCCTGCAGCACGTGAACCAGAACACCGTGTTCTTCCACTCGCTGAAGGAGAAGCTCGACTATCTGGTCGAAAACGAGTATTACGAGGGCGAGGTGCTCGAGCAGTACGACTTCGAATTCATCAAGAGCCTCATGAAGCGGGCGTACGGTTACAAGTTCCGCTTCCCGACGTTCCTCGGTGCGTTCAAGTACTACACCGCGTACACGCTGAAGACCTTCGACGGCAAGCGCTACCTCGAGCGTTACGAGGACCGTGTCGTGAACGTCGCTCTCGCTCTCGCAGCCGGCGACAAGGAGCTGGCGACCCACATCGTCGATGAAGTCATCCTCGGTCGCTTCCAGCCTGCGACGCCGACCTTCCTCAATGCCGGGAAGAAGCAGCGCGGCGAGCTCGTCTCCTGCTTCCTGCTCCGCATCGAAGACAACATGGAGTCGATCGGCCGTTCGATCAACTCGGCCCTGCAGTTGTCGAAGCGCGGCGGCGGCGTCGCGTTCAACCTCACGAACCTGCGCGAGTACGGCGCTCCGATCAAGCAGATTCAGAACCAGTCTTCGGGCGTGATCCCCGTGATGAAGCTGTTCGAAGACAGCTTCTCTTACGCGAACCAGCTCGGTGCCCGTCAGGGAGCCGGGGCCGTGTACCTCAATGCGCACCACCCTGACATCATGCGGTTCCTGGACACCAAGCGCGAGAACGCCGATGAGAAGATCCGCATCAAGACGCTCTCGCTCGGTGTCGTGATCCCCGACATCACCTTCGAGCTCGCGAAGAAGGGCGAGGACATGTACATGTTCTCCCCCTACGACGTCGAGCGCGTCTACGGCAAGCCGTTCAGCGACATCTCGGTCACCGAGAAGTACTACGAGATGGTGGACGATTCGCGTATCTCCAAGACCAAGATGAAGGCGCGCGAGTTCTTCCAGACGATCGCCGAGATCCAGTTCGAGTCGGGTTACCCCTACGTGGTCTTCGAAGACACCGTCAACCGGGCCAACCCCATCCAGGGTCGCATCAACATGTCGAACCTCTGCAGCGAGATCCTGCAGGTC
>DXDC01000310.1 GCA_019115685.1 Candidatus Agrococcus pullicola | reverse complement strand
GTCCGCCGCGTAACGGTCGGCGATGCAGGAGGCCCGGAAGCGGCCGCGCGACAGGCCCGGTATGCAGAGCTCATGCGTGTTCGCAAGGAGACCGGTGCCTCCGCCATCCTGCTCGGACACACGCTCGACGACCAGGCGGAGACCGTGCTGCTCGGGCTCGCGCGCGGCTCGGGCGCGGAGAGCCTGTGGGGAATGCATCCGATCATCGGCCCCATGCGTCGCCCGCTGCTGCAGATCCGGCGCGACTCGACGCACTCCGCGTGCCAGGACCAAGGTCTCGAGCCGTGGAGCGACCCGCACAACATGGACGAGCGATACACGCGAGTGCGCATCCGCCAGCGAGTGCTGCCCGTCTTGGACGAAGAACTCGGGGGCGGCGTCGCCCTCGCGCTCACACGTACCGCCGACCAACTCCGGGAGGACGCCGAGGCGCTGGCGCACTTCGCACAGGAACAGATCGGCGACCTCGTCGAACATGCCGAAGCAGGCCTGTCATTGGAGGCCGAAGCGCTGCGCGCCAACCCGCCTGCACTCCGGCAGCGCATCATTCGTTTGGCCGTCCAGAGCGAGTTCCACGTCTCGTTGACGCGGCAGCAGACGCTGGAGGTTTCACGTCTCGTCACCGACTGGCACGGGCAAGGCCCACTCGACCTTCCCGGTCTCAAAGTGCATCGAGAGGGAAGGCGCATATACTTCACGGCAGCGTAGAGGGGAGACGCAAGTGCAAGACCGCAATCGCACGGCGATCGTTCTTGGCGCAGTCGCGCTACTCGTGCTGTCTGGATGCGCAGGCAACGGCAACGACAGCGACCCCGACGCCAGCGAAACCCCCACGATCACGGCACCGCCCCCCACGCCGATAGAGCCCGAGCCCGAAGAGCCCGAGTTTCCCGAATTCGACGATGTCGACACCTCCGACTGGCGGCTCGCGGAGGCGCAGGACGGTCGGGGCAGCCTGCGCGTGCCTCCCAACTGGGGATGGTCATGGTACTACGAGAGCGGTGAAGGAGTGCCCCAGGGCCAGTACGCCGACACCGTGACGCTGAACATGAGCTCACGCGACATGATTACGCTGCAGGATCTCGTGAACCCACCGGAACAGTGCGAAGGCGAGGGCGAATCTGTTCTGCTCGACCTCGCAGAACTCCCGGCGAACAGCGCCTACTCGCTGATCGCTATCGCGGTCCCCGACGGTGACACGGTGCAATTCGCCGCCGGCGTCATCGAGACGGAGCGCACCGATGCGCTCTCCTGCGGCGTTTCGTTCTTCATAACCGACCAGGAGCTGCCGTACCGCGTCAGCACGGCGGCGACACTGCCCGATTCCGATCTCGACGACCACTGGGAATTCGGGTCGGAGGATGCGGCCCGGGAGTACCTCGAGAGCGACGAGTATCTCGATGTGCGAGCGTCGCTGCTCTCGTTCAACCCGCCTTCCTAGCCGTAGCGCGTGCGGTTGTGCGGCCGGTATCCATCGATCGGTTGAGATGAAGTCCCATCCGCTTGGCGATGCCCGAGAGGGGTGCCGCTTGGTGAGCTTGAAGCATGAAGGATTTCTCTGTTCTCCGTGCGATCTCAGAGCGGCTAGTTTCTCGCCGTGGAGCCTGGATCGCGCTCGGCATCTCCCTGGTCCTGTTCGTCGCACTGTTCGGTCTGCTTCGACAGGCGGATGCTCCCGGAAACGGCCCAGCTGCGCCCGACAATTCCGAATCGGCGCGGGCGGCCGAGTTACTGCAGGAATTCCCCGACGCGGATGAGCAGTCCCTGCTCTTGGTCGCCAACCGCGACGACGGAGCCGCGATCACCGCCAGTGATGCGGAGGCACTCGGATCGATGGCGACAACGCTCGAACAGGAGGCGGAAGGCGACGCGTCCGGCCCCATCCTGAGCGACGATGAACGGGCGGCGATCGTCGTCTTCGCGATCGAGGCGGGAACCGACAATGTCGGGAACGCCGACGCGCTCGGAGAGCTCAGAAGCACGGTTACGAGCATCGCTCCGGCAGGGATGACCGTGCTGGTGACGGGTGGGCCGGCGTTCGGGGCAGACATCGCAGCGGCCTTCGATGGCGCGGACTTCACGTTGCTGCTGGTCACAATCGTGATCGTCGCGGTGCTGCTGATCCTGACCTACCGCTCTCCCGTGCTCTGGCTGGTGCCGCTCGCGGTCGTCGGCGTGGCGGAGCAGGTGGCGAACAAGGCGACCGCCGCGCTCGGCGATGGTCTCGGGTTGTTCTTCGACGCGGGCATCATCAGCGTGCTCGTGTTCGGGGCCGGCACAAACTATGCGCTGCTGTTCATCTCCCGCTATCGCGAGGAACTCCGTATCCGGGATGATCACCGGGAGGCGCTCGCAACGGCGTGGCGTCATACGTTGCCGGCGATCGTCGCCTCGAACGTGACGGTGGTCGCGGCGTTGCTGACGCTGGCGCTCGCGGTCATCCCCGGAACGAGAGGGCTCGGGCTCTCGGCCGCGCTGGGGTTGCTCATCGCTCTCGTAGCGGTTGTGTTCGTGCTCCCTCCCTCACTCGCGGTGTGCGGCAGGCGCGTGTTCTGGCCCTTCATCCCGAAGCCCGGTGCAGAGCCGAAGCGCGGGAGCGTTTGGCGCGCCGTCGCGACGCGCGTGAACCGCAAACCCGTTGTTGCGCTGTCGGCCGGGATTGCGGTGCTCGCCATCATGGCAACGGGCCTGCTCGGAACAACGGTCGGTTTGACGCAGCTCGAAAAATTCCGCGTGCCCTCCGACTCCGCGGCCGGCCTGGAGGTGCTTTCCGATCATTTCGACGCCGGTGAGGCGCAGCCGATCACGATCGTCGCGAACAACGACGCCACGGATGCCGTGCTCGAGTCGATCGAGGGCGTCGACGGCATCGTGCGCGCGCACCCTGCCGGCACGTCGACCGACGGCGAACTCGTCAGCATCATGGTCACGGGGGCATTCGCACCCGGGACTCCCGAGAGCCTCGACCTCGTCCGTGAACTGCGCGACCTCGTACACGAGGTGCCGGAAGCGGATGCGCTCGTCGGTGGCGCAATCGCAACGGATGTCGACGCGCGAGACGGCAACGAACGCGACCTCCTTCTGGTCGCTCCGCTCGTCCTGGCCGTCAGTTTCATCGTGCTGTTGCTGTTGCTGCGCTCGCTGATTGCGCCGGTGCTGCTCCTGCTGGTGAATCTGGCCAGCAGCGTCGCCGCCATCGGCGCGGGGGCGTGGCTGAGCGGCGTCGCGTTCGGCCAACCGGCGCTCGATCTGCAGGTGCCGCTGCTGGCGTTCCTGTTCCTGGTCGCGCTCGGCATCGACTACACGATCTTCCTCGTGCACCGAGCTCGTACCGAGACAGCAGCGCTCGGAACCAGGATGGGCATGGTCGAATCCGTCACGAAAACGGGCGCAGTCATCACCAGCGCAGGTATCGTGCTGGCCGGCGTATTCGCGGCCCTGGGCGTGCTGCCGCTCGTGACGTTGGGGCAGCTCGGGCTCATCGTGGGCGTAGGCGTGATCGTCGATACGTTGCTCGTAAGAACCGTGATCGTGCCGGCGCTGTTCGGGCTGATCGGTGAACGGATCTGGTGGCCTGGCAATCCCGAAAAGCCGCGCGATCGGAAGCGAGCGAGAGAATTGGTGCATGAAGACCACGCAGGCTGATCGAACGGAGGCCGCCGAATCGGCCCCGAGAGGCGCAAGGGGA
>DXDC01000309.1 GCA_019115685.1 Candidatus Agrococcus pullicola | reverse complement strand
AGTCGTGGTTCTGCTCCGAGGCCCGCGGGGTTCAGTGAGGCGAAAGCGTTGCTTCCCCGTCGGTCTCGCCTGCTCGGGTCGCCGGACGCGGCACGGCAGTGCTCGGCATGCGGGCATCCACCTGGCGCGTCTTCGCGAACACGTCTGTCAGCGTGCGGTGCGATGCGATCAGCACGATGATCCACGCGATCGCGAACGGCACGGCCGTCAGCTGCACGAGCCAGAATGCGAGGTCCACGACGAGCTCCGCGATCACGCCGTCGCCTGCGACGACGGCCTCTCGTGCATCGCTGGCGGTCATCCACACTGCTGCCGGCAGGATGCTCGTCGAGAAGCGCAAGAGTCTGCGCCAGAACCCTGCGCGGCCACCCTCCACGTGCGTCACGGACGTCCAGGTCACCCACTCACCCACGGTTGTTCCACGAGCCAGAACGAGCGTGAGCTGCACGGCCAGCGTGACGAGCAAGACGCCGAAGTACACGCGCATCCCGAACTCATCGCTGATGCTGATGCGACCCGTGACGTACCGGGCGGTGATCGTTGCGACCGCAGCGAAGAACTGCGGCACGAAGCCGATCGTCAGCAGATCGATCAGCACCGCGGAGATCGAGCGCCACCGAGTATAGGGGCGAGCAGTGAGCCGGGTCTTGCGATCCGTGGACGGTTGACCCGGCATCAAACGCAGAATCGGCGCGATGAGCGCACCGATCGCGGCACCCGCGGTGTTCATGAGGAGGTCGTCGGCGTCGAAGACTCGCCACTGGCACGGGAACAGTCCGAACGCCGCTGTGAGCTGCGTGACTTCGATGAGCAGTGAGACCGCAGCCCCTGCAACGACGGTCAGGAACCAGCGCTTCGTCACCAGCTGCTGCACGAACACACCGAGGGGGATGAACAGCAGCACGTTCAGCCCGAGCTGCGCGACCACCTGCCGAAGAGACGCCCCGCTCGTGCCATCGAGCGCGAAGCGGATGTCATCGACGAACGCGAAGGGGCGCAGGTTGCTGCGCATCGGATGCGCGCACGTGGCGCCCCAGTCGCTCGGGAAGGGCAGCATCGTGTAGCCGGCGAGCGCGAAAGCGTAGACGATGGTGCCGAACAGAATTATCGTCGAGCCCCAGCCGAACGTTCCCGTGCGCCGCCAGTGGAAGATCAGATAGGGCAGCGCGATGACGAATGCGACGAAGCCCGCCCCCAGGAAGGCGAGCCCCGCTGTTGTGGCGTAGGTGTTGAGCACAGCATCCATTCTCCACTCGCGCGAATTACGCAGCCGCATCCGAGCTGAGAATCGTTCGCGCGGATGAGCGGTCCTCGACACTGAAGGCGCGCACCGAGTTCGGGTATGCGCTGCTGGCAATGCTCTCCGCAGGCCCGGAATACGTTTATGACGGCGGAACGTAACGATTCGAGCGTGGTTGCCGTGGCTCGGCGTACGGTGGAGCCATGACTGAGATTCCGCAGATCACCCTGAACGACGGTTCGAGCATTCCCGCGATCGGGTTCGGCACATACCCGCTCGTCGGCGATGAAGGCTTCGACGCGATTACGAGCGCTATCGGCGCCGGATACCGGCTCCTCGACTCCGCTGTGAACTACGAGAACGAGGGCACTGTCGGCGCCGCAATCGCCGCGTCCGGCGTCGAACGTGCCGACATCACGGTGCAGACGAAGCTGCCGGGGCGCCACCACGAGACCGAAGCTGCCGTGCGCTCCGGATGGGAGTCGCGATACCGCCTCGGGGTCGAGCAGATCGACGTGCTGCTCATCCACTGGCCCAACCCGATCACCGGCAAATACCGCGAGGCGTGGCGGGGCCTGGTCGAGCTGCAGCGGCAGGGGGTAGTGGGGACGATCGGCGTCAGCAACTTCACCGAGCAGCACCTGCGCGACATCATCGATGAAACTGGTGTCGTGCCGGCCATCAATCAGATCGAACTCCACCCGCGTTTCCCGCAGGAGGAACTGCTGGCGGTACACCGTGAGCTGGGCATCCGAACGGAGGCCTGGAGCCCGCTCGGCAAGCGCAAGCCGGCCTACGAGGAGGCCCCGATCGCGGATGCCGCAGCGGCGCACGGCGTCAGCCCGGCGCAGGTCATTCTCCGCTGGCACTTCCAACGGGGCGTGATTCCGCTGCCGAAGTCTGCAACACCCGAGCGTCAGGCGGCGAACCTCGACATTTTCGGCTTTGAGCTGACGGAGCCGGAGGTCGCGGCGGTTACGGCGCTCGGTCGCGCAGACGGACGCCTCTTCGACGGTGACCCCAACAGGCACGAAGAGCACTAGCCCACGATTCCGTGGACGCGCGGTTGGACGTGAACCCCGAGCCGGATTGTTCGCGTGATCGTTTCGTGAGTCGATTTTTTGCTACCGCGGCCAAACACTAGCAATCCGATGAACTGCATGTAACAATGTTTCGCGTGCGTTTGCACGAACACGCAACGGAGCAACAGGGCTGATAGCGAAGTGAACAACGTAGCCCGGATAGGTCGGTCGTAATCATGGAG
Organism: Candidatus Agrococcus pullicola; assembly: GCA_019115685.1. GTDB lineage: Bacteria > Actinomycetota > Actinomycetes > Actinomycetales > Microbacteriaceae > Agrococcus > Agrococcus pullicola. The sequence continues at coordinate 17,728 of DXDC01000309.1, read as the reverse complement.
AAAGTGGCGAAGAGCTTGGGGTTAAAGACTAACCCCGGAATTTTTTTCACCTCAGCCGGACTTGTCATTCTGACCCTGGTGATATTCCTCCTTTTCAGCGAGTGGATAGCCGAAACATTCACTGTGGCACGTGAATGGGTCGTGTCGGAGCTCGGTTGGTTCTTCATTTTCGGCGTATCCGCGTGGTTGATCTTCCTCGTCGTGCTCGCGCTGAGCAAGTTCGGCAAGCTACGCCTCGGCGCCGACGACGATAAGCCCGCATACTCGAACCTCTCGTGGTTCGCGATGCTGTTCGCCGGCGGTATCGGAACGGTGCTGATGTTCTGGGGTGTCGCCGAGCCCATTTCCCACTTCACAGAGCCCCCGTTCGCCGGTGTCGAGCCGTTCAGCGCCCAGGCAGCGCAAGATGCCATGAGCATCTCGCTCTATCACCTGAGTCTGCACACGTGGGCGATCTTCACCGTGCCGGGTCTCGCATTCGGGTTCTTCATCTACCGCTACAAGCTGCCGATGCGCGTTTCGTCAGTGTTTTACCCACTATTGAAAGAGAAGATCTACGGCCCGATCGGTCGCACGATCGACGTGTTCGCGATTCTGGGTACCGTTTTCGGGTTGGCAGTTTCCGTTGGGCTCGGCACCAACCAGATCAACTCGGGTCTCTCGGCTCTGCTCGGTGTACCGGACTCGGTGCTGATGAAGGTTCTGATCGTCGCGGTTGTCGCGGGAGCCGCAACGATCTCCGTATCGGTGGGCCTTGATAAGGGCATTAAGGTGCTTTCGAACATCAATATCCTCGCCGCGGTCGGCCTGATGCTGTTCATCTTCTTTCTCGGAGACACGATCTTCCTGCTGCGTCAGTTCTTCGAGAGCACCGGCTATTACATGAGCAACCTCGTGCAGTTGGCGTTCTGGAACGATGCGATGGCCGACTTCACACCTGAAGGCTGGGGCTGGCAGGGTGCCTGGACAGTGTTCTACTGGGCCTGGACCGTAACGTGGGCTCCCTTCATGGGTGTATTCCTCGCTCGCATCTCCCGTGGCCGGACGATCCGTCAGTTCGTCGGCGGTGTGCTCGTCGCACCCGCGGCATTCACTATCGTCTGGTTCGTCACCTTCGGCTGGAGCGCGATGGAGATCGACGGTGTTGGCGGAGACGGTGGCTCGATATCCTCGGCGGTTGCCGAGAACGTTCCTCTCGCGTTGTTCGCTCTGCTCGAGGAATTCCCGGTGACGGCACTGATGCAGGGCATCTCGATCGTGCTGGTCGCCATCTTCCTGGTCACTTCGGTTGACTCCGGTGCGCTCGTAGTCGATATGCTCGGCTCAGGCAGAGAAGAGGCGGGTCCGGTGCGACAGCGCGCATTCTGGGGCATCCTCATCGGCGCGATTGCCGCGGTGCTCATGTGGCTCGGCGGAGATACAGGAATTGTTGCGTTGCAGCAGGTCATCACCGTTGTCGGCTTGCCGATCTTCATAATGGTGTGCGCGATGCTTGTCGCATTGGTCATGGGGCTTGTGAAGCAGCGGCGACTCGTCGACCCGATGGACCGCCAGGACTTCCTGCGCGAATACGGACACAGACTGATGCCCGATCCGGAACAGGACGCGGCGGACGCGGGTGAGATAGCCGAACGCAAGAAGGCTTCCGAGCAGGAAATCGCCGAGCTCGATGAGACCGGGGCCATCCCCATCGATCCCACGCTGGTGGACATGGAGACTGACGACTCGTCCAAGTAGCCATGCAGCCTGCAAGAGGGGTAGCTCTCAGCGGAGCTACCCCTCTTGCACTGCGGGCCGGTGTTGGGCCGCGCTATTTCGCGGTGTAGCCGCCGTCCACCGGGATGTTCGCCCCCGTGATGTAGGCGGCACCCGGCGACGCCAGATACGACACCGCGTGCGCGACATCCGCGGGCTCCGCAACGCGACCGAGCGGGATCGCCTCGGAAACTTCACGCTCCTTGGCGGCCGGGTCGTCGAAGGTGCCGAGCCACTCCGAGAACATTTCCGTGCGCGCCATGCCCGGCGCGACGGAGTTCACCCGGATGCGGTGCGGCGACCATTCGACGGCGGCGGCGGTAGTGAACGACCGCAGGATGCCCTTGGACGAGGAGTACACGCTCATCTCGGGCACACCGATAGAGGCGAGTCGGCTGGTGATATTGATGATCGCACCGCCTTCTCCCTGCTCGATCATCTGCCGTGCGGCCGCCTGCGCCATCACCACGGGAGCGAGACCGTTGGTCTCGTACAGGTGGCGAATCTCGTTCACGGGAGCCTGCTCGAGCGGCGCGTTGTAGTCCATGCCGGCGTTGTTCACCAGCACGTCAACCCGGCCGGTGGCCGACAGGGCCGCCTCCACGACCCTGTCGGCTGCGCCGTCCTCCGTCAGGTCGGCCTGCACGAAGTGCGCGGCCTCCCCGATGGAGTCGGCGACGGCCGTGCCGCGATCGGCATTGCGCCCCGTGACGATCACCTCGAAACCATCGTCCGCCAGCCGGCGTGCGATATCGATGCCGAGGCCGCTCGTTGCGCCCGTGACGATTGCGGTTGCCATATGTTCTACTCCTTTGGTTTGTTGACCTTGCCGATGAGGATCTCACCGGTCTTGACCCTGAGATGGTCGTCGTCACCGGGCACGCCATCGCCGCGGAGCGAACGACCGGCGGTCTCGTTGAATGTGAGTACAGCCACCAGACCGATCGCCGCCATCAGCGTCAGGTAGAAGCCCGGGATGTAGGGGCTACCGGTCGCACCGATGAGGAGCTCGTTGAAGAACCCGGCAGTTCCGCCCAACAGGCTGGTCGCGACGTTGTAGCCGAGCGCGAATCCGGCGTAACGGACCGTGGTCGGGAACAGCGCCGGTAGCGTTGCCGAGATATTCGCCAGCAGCATTACCAGGAAGATGCCGAAGATCGCCAGACCGAGGATCTGCAGGACGGCGATACCGGTGTTGAGCAGGAAGATCGCCGGGAGCGATCCGACGAGGAAGCCGATGCACGCGGTGATCAGCAACGGCCTGCGACCGATTCTGTCGGAGAGCGCACCGATCGGGATGATGATCGCCATCATGACCAGCTGCACGCCGACGAGCATGAACCCGGAAGTCACGTTCGACATGTCGAGCGATGTTTCGAGGTACGTCGGCATGTACGTGAGCACGAGGTAGAAGGCCGAGTTGATCAGTACGACCAGACCCATGATCTTCATCAGTTGTTTCGGCTGCTTCGTGATGAGGTCGCCGAGCACCTTCCATGCGGAGTCCTTCGCCTCGCCCTCCTGCTTGGCCTCTTCGAACGTCTCCGACTCGTGCAGCTTCGATCGCATCCAGAGCGCGAAGAGTCCCAGCGGCAGGGTGACCCAGAACGGGATGCGCCAACCCCAGTCGTCCATGAACTCGTGACCGAGCGTCAGCTCCAGCACCGTGACGAGAATGGCCGCTGCCGAGAATCCGAGCAGCGTACCGAACTCGAGGAACGAACCCCAGAATCCACGGCGGTTGTCGGGAGCCTGCTCAGCCATGTAGACGGCAGCGCCGGCGTACTCGCCTCCCGCGGAGAATCCCTGGATTATGCGGCAGAGATACAGCAGGGCGGGAGCGGCCCAGCCGATGGTGTCGTACGTCGGAATCAATCCGATCGCGAACGTGGCCACAGAGATCATCAAGATCGTGAAGACCAGGATCTTCTGACGGCCGATGCGGTCGCCGAGGGGGCCGAGGATGGCGCCACCCAGCGGTCGAACCAGGAACGAGATCGCGAAACCGAACAGTACCCAGAGGATTGCACCACTCTCACCGTCGGTGTCACCGAAGATCTGCACGGTCAGGTATCCCGTCAGGTACCCGTAGATTCCGTAGTCGAACCATTCGATGGCGTTACCGGCCATCGCGCCCATTACGGACTTCTTGACATTTTTCCGTTCAGCCGGCGTGAGGTCTATCTCACGGGTGATCGGTGGGAGCTCTTTCGAACTCCTCTTTGCTGCTGACATTAGGGATTCCCTTCTCTGTGACTCAGTTGGGGTCTTGTCGAGAGTCGTTGCCCGAGGCCACGACCTCGCCGCGACGCGCCCACTGCGACATTGCAACGCGCGCGTATGCCCTCGCGGCGAGTTCGAGATCCGCGATTGGAACGCACTCGTCTGGCTGGTGGGCCTGATTCCGGATATCCCCGGGGCCCATGATCACGACCGGGCAGCCGTGATGCTGGTGAACGAAGCCGCCCTCGCACGCGGCTGTCCAGGCTTCGACAGGGCTCTCGAACCGTTCGAGCTCGAGTGCCTTGACGACGTCTTGCGTCAATGGATGGTCGGCTTCGGTTTCAAACCCGGGCATCTCCATGAGCTGCTCGACGCTTGTGCTGCATCCGTCGAGGGTGTGCTCCTGCTGGATGAGGGCATTCAGGCCCTCCATGGCATCCGCTCCCGACTCGTGGGGCATGAGACGCCGGTCGACGAGGATTTCGCACAGATCGGGCACGATCGATGTTCCGTGCCCGCCCTGGATGCGGCCGATGCTCCAGGAGGCCGAGCCCAGCAGCCCCTTGGCGCCGGCTCGAAGTCGCTCGTGATCCCCAGCGATGAGAAGCGCGATGCGGCTCGCTGCCGTGATCGCGTTCACGCCGTCCTCCGGCCGACCTGCGTGGGCGGCTTTGCCGTGCACCGTGACCCTGAAGTTCGCTGCACCGCGGCAAGCAACCACCGTCGCCATGTTCGTCGGCTCTCCCACAATGCAGCAGAGGTAGTCGCGAGCGGCCTCCTGCAGTTCGCGACGCATCCCGAGCGACAGGTCCTCTTCATCGGCAGTGACGAGAATCTCGATCGGGACGCTCGGGTCGACCTGAGTCACGGCGGCGGCCGCCTGCATGATCGCGGCGAGCCCGCCCTTCATATCGACCGCGCCGCGGCCGTACAGTTTGCCGTCGACGACGCGTGGCATGAAGGCGTTCGTGACCTGCCAGCCGGTGCCCTCCGGGACCACGTCGGAGTGGCCGAGGAACAGAATTCCCGGCTCATCCGGCCCGAACTTGATGGACAGGTTGGGGCGATCGGGTGCCACGTTCCTGCGCTCGGTTCGGCCGCCGAGGCGCGAAGCGATCATCTCGAGCACCTCGACGGTCTTCACTTCCGTGCCGCCGGGATTCTCGCCCTTGGCCAGGATCAGGCTCGAGGTATCAGCGACGATCGTGGCACCGTCGATCAGAGCGAGTACGTCTTCGAGGTCGGTCACGCGGCCCCTCGCTCTCCTGCTGCTCGGTACAGAACATCTGACAGCCTACGCACACCCTCATCAATGCGGGCTGGTTCATTCGTCGCGAAACACAACCTGAGAGCGTTTCTGAAGTCGCCTCTCGTCGAGAACGCGGGGCCGGGTATGTAGGCGACGCCCGCGTCGATCGCATCGGGCACGAGTGCCTCGGTATCGACTTGGGACAATTGATTTTTCAAGGCCAGCCACAGGAAGAAGCCGCCGGAGGGATCGGTCGCCACGGCGTCGTTCCCGAACGTGTCGGCAAGGGCCGCCCGCATCCGATCCCGACGCTCGCGGTACATGGGGATGACACGCCCGAGGTGCTCGTCGAGATATCCGGCCCTCATGAAGTCGGACACCAGGTGCTGCATGGGAACCGATGTGCAGGTGTCCATCGCCTGCTTGGCTGCAACGATCAATGGCGTGATTTCCGGACTCACGTCGAGCCAGCCGACGCGCAGGCCGGGCGCGAGGATCTTCGAGAACGTGCGCGTCGAGACGATGCGCGGATTGTTCGGGCTGAGCTCGTGGAACGTCGGCTGCCGCTCACCCTCGAAACGCAGAACGCCGTACGGATCGTCATCGACGATCACGGCGTTCCACCGCTCCGCCAATTCGAGGAGGCGCTCGCGGCGATGGGCGGGCATCGTCGTCCCCGACGGGTTCTGGAAGTTCGGGATGCAGTAGATGAGCTTCGGGGTCGCGCCCGCGAAACGCACGAGGTCGGGAAGCGCGTCGACGACGAGTCCGTGCTCGTCCGTCGGCGCTTCGAGGAGCCGTGCACCGTAGGAGAGCGCCGTCGCGTTCGCGTTCGTGTAGGTGGGCCCCTCGACAACGACGAGGTCACCGGGATTCACGAATAGCTTGCACGCGATGTCGAGCCCCTGCATTGCGCCACCGGTGACCACGATGCGGTCATCAGCGGTCGGGAACCCGTGCGCTTCGGTCAACGCGACGATCTGTTCGATGAGAGCCGGTTCACCCGCCGTCTCGCCGTAGTCGAAACGGCCCTTGCTGTACCGTCCGGAGATCTCGTCGAGCTGCTCAACGGGGATCAAGTCCTCGCCAGGAGCGCCCATCGCGAATTTCACGATGTCGTGCGTGCGCCCGGCGAGCAGCGTTGTCGAAGAATCGATGACGCTGCCAACGAAGTTGCCGGTTCGATGTGCAAGCGGAAGTGCGTTCGCAGTGCTGGATTCGTTCACAGTGCTCACCCCTTTACGATCAGTTCACGCGGTGCATCGGTGAGAACTTCGACACCGCTGGCGGTTACGGTCACGGACTCCGAAATCTCGCAGCCGGTCGAGGAGAGCCACATGCCGGCGATGAGGTGGAAGCACATGCCGGGCTCGAGCACCGTATGGTCGTCGCCGCGTATCGATACGGTGCGCTCACCCCAATCCGGCGGATAGCCTAAGCCGATCGAATAACCGAGCCGCGAATCCTTTTCGAAACCCGCCGCGCTGATGTGGCGCTGCCAGAGACCGTGCGCATCGGCCACGGACATTCCCGGTCGCATGCCGTCGATGACGAGGTTCAGTCCCTCTGCCGTGACTTCGGCGAGCCGTTCCAACTCCTGCGAGGGCGGCGAGAGCGACACGGTTCGTGCCAGAGGCGCGTGATAGCGCTTGTGCACGCCGACCAGCTCGAGCGATACGGCTTCCTCGTTGAAGCGCGTGTTCGAGTACGTCAGGTGCGGGGTATCGACCGCGTCACCGGCCATCATGAGCGGCACGATCGCCGGATAGTCGCCGGCAGTATCCCCTGTCCCGAGCGCCTGCGCGCTCTGGATGGTCGCCATGAGCTCAGGCTGCGGCAGCCCAGCCTCGATCGCATCGACCGCGGTCGCCATCACGTGACTCGAAACACGGCCAGCTGCGCGCATGAGCTCGATCTCGGCGTCGCTCTTGACGACGCGAACCCAGTTGACGAGTTCGTGGGACTCGATCAGTTCCCACTCCGGCAGCGCCTTGGCCAGTGCCAGGTAGCCGCGAACGGCGAAGAAGTGCGCGTCGCCCTCGACGCCGACGCGCATCCGCCTGCCGTGGCCGGCTTCGCGGAAACGCTCGGCGATCGCATCGAAGGGGTGTCGGTCGACACGGTGCACGTACGACTCGGCGTAGCCGTCGACCTCGGCGGTGTCGGGAAACACCGTGCGGTGGGCGCCCTGGGCGTCCATTGCGCGCATCACGAGCAGCGGTTGCTGATCGGGCGTTACGAGCATGGCCTGCGGAGTGTAGAACGACCAAGCGTTGTACCCGCACAGATAGTGGATGTTCGCAGGGTCAACGACGAGCAGTGCATCGAGTTCGGCATCGCCCATGCGCGCTCGCGTCGCGGCCAGACGACGTGAATACTCTGCTGCATTGATTGCCACAGACGCTCCTTTGACTCGGTGGTGTTCGTTGATGCGGGTCTGGTGGTTGCGGCGCGGCCGTCGAGGCGCGGCCCGTGCACGCGAGGTGCGCGTTCTCCCTCCGCAAACCGACAACCACTCCTGCGCACCCTTGCGCGGCGTCCGAGCCCCTGACGGGCGACCCGATCGCCTATGGCCACCGTACCCCCACTTCCATTCAGCTGCATTTCACGGTTATGTACGTTAATGTTAAGCAAATATGAAAGTAGGCTGGTGTGCTCGATGTTTCCAGGCTGAGGTTGCTCGCGGAGCTGCGCAGACACGGCACGATGGGTGCTGTCGCCGAAGCACTCAGCTATTCGACCTCGGCTGTTTCGCAGCAACTGACGAAACTCCAGAGCGAAGTGGGAGCCCCGCTCTATCACCGCGTCGGGCGCAGGCTCGAACTCACGCCGGCGGGAGAACTGCTGGCGGATGAGGCGGATATCGTCCTGGAGGCCGTCGAGCGCGCTCAATCCGCGATCGATAACGCACGAGGAGAGGCCGGGACCGTGCGCTTGGGCGTCGTGCCGACAATCGCGTGGACGACGCTCGGCAACATCATGAGCGTTGTCGAGCGCGACCACCCCGCGCTGCGCATGAGCGTTTCGACGTACGAGCCGGAATCCGGCAGCGTCGCTCTCGCCAACCGAAACCTCGACATCATGCTCATGGACGAGTACCGCGGGATGCCGCGAAAACGACAGAGCGGTCTGGTACGCGTGCCGCTCATGCGCGACCCGATCAGGGCGGTTCTGCCCGCGGGACTACCGGCTGAAACCGACCCGGCGGCACTCGACTGGGTGTTCGAGTCCTTCGAATCGGAGGCAGCACGGTGGGCGCTGGCCATCTGTCGAGAGCAGGGCATCGAACCCACGGTCCGTTACTACACACCCGATATAGCGCTGCAGCGGAAACTCGTGCAAGACGGTCTCGCCGCTGCCTTCCTTCCGGACATCATCCGAAGGGACGGCCACGGCTATCGAGCCGTGCCGGGATTCCCCGACGACCTCTACCGAACCCTCTACGCCGTCACGCGGACCGGCAGCTCCAAGCGAGCATCCGTCCAGACGGTGGTCGGCGTGCTTCGCTCCTGCATTTCAGCTCGAAGCGAAGCGCATACGGCGTAGGATCGAGGCATGACACGACGTCGCAACCCCGCAGCCTGGGCCGCGTTCTGGCTGGGTCTCGTCGGGCTCGTGCTGATGCCGATTCCCCTGTTCGTCGGGTTGATCCTTGGCGGCGGACTCGCGATCTTCGCGGGCATCACCGCGATCATCGCATTGCTGCGATCCCGCCACAGGGACGGCAAGGGTATCGCTCCGGCCGTGTGGGCGCTTGTATTCGTGGCGCTCACCTTCGCCGGTATCAGCGCCGGCGGCGGGACTATCTGGTAGCCGGCGCCAAGATCTTTCGTGCGGACATCGTGATCAGTGCGATCAGCAGCACGACCAACAGGACATCCGCCGCGATGTAGACGTAGTGGAGCCCACTGCCGCCCTCGCTCGTCCCTGCGATCACCGCGTCGGTCGTCGCGTGCATCAACGGCCGAACCACGAGCGCTTTCGACGCGAGCGTGACCGTGATCGCGATACCGAGTATCCACTCGGGGCGCGAGACTCTCCCGCGCCACATGGCGAGCAGCAGGGCTACCGCGATGACGCCCTCCGCGATGTTCATAGCAGCGAAGACGAGCCTCCCGATGCCCAGACCGAGCGGAATCGTGATGTCCGGTGCCTGGAACTTCAAAGGCGCCTCTATGAAGGAGATCCCGAGAATCAGACCGAGCCAGATACCGGGCAGCAGAAGACGAAGAGCACGTTGCAGCATGCCCTCAGGATACGACCGGCTGCGGGTCAGCCCTTGCGCGCCCAGTCCCTGACGGGCGTGAGCGCTTCGAACCCGGCCGCGGCATAGGTTGCGACGCCGCCGAAGTTCGAACTTTCCGTTGCGACGAGTGCGCTCGAAGCCCCCAGTGCTCGAAGCGCGGCAGCGGCAGCCAAGGTGATCGCCTTGCCGTATCCGTGACCGCGCTGCTCGCGGTGCACACCCATCGGTTCGAGAAGCCCCGGGCGCCCCTCGCCAGCAGACCATACGGCCGAGACGGCAACCGCCTCACCGGAGTCGTTGAACCCGGCGAGGATGCGAGCGGACGAGAAGAACGGTCCGTCCGCCGCGAGTCGCCAGCCGTCGATGAGGCTGCGGAGACGAGCCTCGGGCACGGGCGTTCCTCGAAACGCCGACCAATGAACCCGCCACCAGGCTTCCGTATCATCGGATTTCACGTTCTCGACTCGGATGCCGGGGGCCTCGACGGGCAGGCGAAGGTTGCGCCGCAGCGGCGTCCAGGGTTCGTCGCTCGACCATCCGTTAGCCGCAAGGCACTCGTCGAGCGCCGGTACGCCCCGGACCTCGATGACAGCGGCGCCGGTGGCGAGCACTCCTGCATCGGCATGAGCGACGTCGGCGGTGATGCGCTGGGCCAGGTCGCTATCGTCGCGATGCTCGGGATGCACTGCGAAACGCAGCAGGCCCGGGCCGTCGAGCAGCGAGACCGCGAGGATGCGTTCGCCTTCCGACCAGACGCGCACGGCATCCGCGGTTGCCGCCGCCCCACGCAGCGAGTACCAGCCGAGGTCACCGGGATGGAGCTGTACGGGGCCGTCGTCGGAGAGCCACTGCGCAAGCGAACGCCCAACATGTTCGAGCTCGTCAACTTCGGGGGCTCGGGTGCGGATCATCGGTGATCCCTTCGTGATCGTCATCGCGGTGGAGGCTCCACGATCGCGGAGCCTTGCAGACTAGCACGCGAACCTCGTGCCGCGGCACCGTAGACTGAGATGCGGTGCTCGTCGGTCGAGCACCGGATCGTAACGAAGATGAGGCCGAGGCTTTGAGCACCGAAGAACCCGCTCCCCATCGCCGCGAATCGCTTCGCAGCCTGCTCGGCGGCGGACGTGCGGCGATCGAAGCGACCGTGCCGATCCTCGCATTCGTGGTCGGCTGGATAGCCAGCGGCAACGACGTCCTCTGGGCGAGCGGGGCCGCGGTAGCTTCCGCGCTGGTTGTACTGATCATCGGCTTGGCGCAGCGGCAAAAGCTGCGCGGCCTATTGATCGGGCTGCTGCTGACGACCGTCGCGGCCATCCTCGCCGTCTACATGGGCGACGGGCGCTACTTCTTTCTCGTGCGCATCCTGTCGAATTGCGCCAGCATCGTGATCTGGGCGATCTCGATCGCCATCCGGTGGCCGTTCCTCGGCATCATCCTCGGCGCCATCGTCGGAACCAAGACCCGCTGGCGTCGTGACCCGGTGCTGTTGCGCGCGTACAGCAGAGCGTCGTGGATCTGGGCGGCCTCTTACGCGTTCAGAGTCGTTGTACTGATGGCGGTGTGGGACCGCACGTCGGTCGAGGTGCTCGGCGTCGTACAGGCATTGACGTCGTACCCGGTCCTCATCGCGTGTATCGTCATCTCCGGCTGGGTGCTGTTCGGCTCGATTCCGAAGCAGCATCCCGGCATCCGGCACCCGCAGGTGCCCGAGGAGGTCTCCGGCGCCGAATTCGTAGAGGAGCCCGTCTCCGATGACGTGCTCGATATCGATCAGCCCGATCGGTAAAAAGGGCGGAAGAATGCCCTTTGGGAGCATTCTAAAGGTTATTCTTCCGACTATTTTTACCGGTGAGCGCTACGTCGTTCTCCTCCTCGCGCGTCCACGGGGCAGGAGCTCAACCTCCGGCAGGCGAGGCGACGGGAGCGGCTGCGCTTCGTCATCGACAACGGTGCCGAAGCGGTCACGGGCATCCGGGTGCTCCCGCTCGCGCATCCACTCCTCCCGGAACCCCGAAACTTCGTCGTGATCTTCGCCGATGAAGTTCCAGAACATGACCACTTCCTCTTCGAACGGCTCGCCGCCGAGCAGGATGACCACGGCATCCTCCTGCGCAGTGACGCTGATGTTGTCGGTCCCGGGCGGTGTGTAGGCCATCCCTCCGTTCTGCACCGGCACACCGGGAGCGACGGTCACTCCATCGTTCAGCGCGAGCACACCGTGTTCGAACTCAGGTGCGAGTGGCAGGTCGACGGTACGGCCGGCAGGGATGCGCACCTCCACGCCGACGAGCGCGGAAAAGTACGGCGCCGTCGCTTCATGGCCGCAGTAGGTGCCGGCGAAGACCTGCGCGCCGACACCGGGTTCGAGTTCGAAGGCAGGCACCTCATCGACACCGGAGAACGAAGGCTCACGTTTCCGCTCGTGCGACGGCAGGACCGTCCAGAGCTGCACACCGTGCAGGATGGGGGAATCGTCGGTCTGGTACTCGGAATGGGAGATCCCTCGTCCAGCGGTCATGATATTGACGCCGCCGGGCCGAACCGTGTGTTTCTTCCCTGTCGAATCACGATGCTCGACCGCGCCTTCGACCAGCCACGAGACCGTCTGCAGCCCCGTGTGCGGATGCGGGGGAACATCCATGGAGCCGTCGCGGTCGCGGTGCGCGGGCCCGAAGGCATCCGCGAAGCACCACGCGCCGATGAAGTGTCGATTCTTGTTTGGCAGCACTCTGTGCACGGGAATCGCGCGGGGCCCGCCGAGCGGCACTTCCCTTGGCAGCAGCAGTTCGACGCCGCGCTCCCGGGCTTGCTCTATGCAGGCTTCGGCGGCTCCGTCGATCGTCGTAGCCTCGCCATTGCTCATAGCACCATCGTACGACCCCGAGCGAAGCCTATACGTGCCGGAATAGTTGAAAAACCTGCGTTCGAGAGGCTCCCGGAGGGCGGTTTCTCAACTATTCCTATACCACGCTGGCAACACGCGCCTAACAGGTCCACGCTGTCCCCAGGGTCGCCGCTAGAGCAAGCATGAGCGCCGCGAAAACGGCAATCTGTCGGTATGCGGAGTAGCGAGTTCGAGCCGTGGATGCCCGAGTCATTGATAGACGGCTCAGTGCGGATGCAAGACGCCGAATCAGAGGGCCTCGGTGAGCGCCGGATGTCGGCAGCCCGATTCGAAAGGCCGTTTCACGGAGTGCGCTCGTTAGACAAGGCGACGACCCCGTTGGAGCAGGCGCGACAGTACGCGCCGAGACTGAAACCAGGCCAGTGGTTCGCAGGTATCAGCGCGATGAGACTGTGGGGGCTGCCGTCGCCGGTGCCGTGGCAGTTATCAGAACCGCTGAGGCTCGTCGTTCCGCACGGAGCCTATCCTCCGCAATCCAAGGGGGTGAGCGCGTCCCGCCTTGTGCAGCGCAGACTTGTGACAACGATTCTGGAAGGGCTTCCAGTGTTACAGCCGGTGGAATCCATCCTGCACGCTTCGTCCCAGCTTTCCAGCATCGACGTGCTCATTGCACTGGAGGCGCTGATCACTACTTCCGATGTGTATCCGGGTCGCCATCCTGCTCTCGGCGCATGGGCTCCGGATAGTGTCGCAGAGCGTATCGAGGCATGGGGCAAGGGAACCGCGGCGAAGAGAGCACGGGTGGCGCTTACCCGTGCGAAGGTCGGAGTCGACTCACCCCAGGAAACCAGAATGCGCGCGACATTGACCGGTGAGGGGCTTCCTGAGCCGGAGATCCAGGTTGTGGTCGACCTCGGCGGAGAGGCAGTCAGGCTTGACACCGCCTGGCCCGAATATCGGGTCGCTGGTGAGTACGAGGGTGATCACCACAGAACGGATGCCCGCCAGTGGCACAGGGACATCGAAAGAGAGAGGGCACTCGCTGCTGCAGGATGGACGGTCATCCGAGTGACGAAACGGGATCTGCACGCGCGCGCAAGAGCGAATCTGGTGGGGACTTTTCGCAACGCGCTGGCCAAGAACGGCGCGAGGCCACCGGAATAGTTGAAAAACCTGCGTTCGAGAGGCTCCCGGTGGACGGTTTCTCGACTATTTTGCGCAAACAAAGTCAGGGAGTCGGGTTAATGACGTCGTAGCGGGAGAACGGGGTGCCGGGGCGCGTCAGCACTGCGACGACGCCGATTATGACGATGCCACCCAGCAGCATCGGCGACCAGAGACCGAGCGCAGCAGCGAGAAGCCCGACGTACATGTCGCCGACCCGAGGCCCGCCCGTCACGACCACCATGAACACGCCCTGCATCCGCCCCCGCATGGTGTCGGGTGATGCGAGCAGCATCATGCTGGTTCTGAAGATGGCGCTGATGTCATCGGATGCGCCCATGCCGGCCATCGCGATCGCCGCGAGCGCGAAAGCGAGCCAGTTCGCGGACTCGGCCGGTTCGCCGCCCTGCAGCAGTTGAACCCCGAGCACGACTGCTCCGAACATCAGCACGAAGGCACCGTACGCGAGAATGGCCCGTCTCACGGCAACGCCGTGGAGCCGTACCGATTTCACGTAACCGGAGAATAGGCTCGCGAGGAGCACGCCGATCGCACCGGCGGCAGTGAGGAGCCCAACAGTGAGTTCCCCGCCCCCTATGATGACAGCTCCGACCGCCGGCAGCAGCGCGTACGGGCGCCCGAACGTCATTGCGATGATGTCGACGATGAATGACATCCGGATGTTGGGGGCGCGACGCAGGAAGCGCATCCCTTCGACGAGGCTCTGCAGCCCGGGGCGGGCGACCGCTTCGAGCGGCGGCAGTTTCGGAAGTCCGATGATGCCGAGGAACGCGAACGAGAAGAGGATGGCATCGACCAGGAAGGTCCACGGCAGCCCAGCCGTTGCAGCGATGACGCCCGCAAGCGCCGGACCCACCGTCATCATCGTGCCGATTGCGATGCCGTTCATGGCCGATGCCCGCGGCACGAGGTCGGCTGGTAGCAGCCGCGGCACGATCGCGCTCCGTGCCGTGCCAGAAATCGTCGATGCCACCGAGTTCACGGTTGCGAGCAGGTAGAGCGGCCACACGTCGACGCGCTGGCCGGCATCGATCAGAGACCGATCGTAGAACGAGAGTGCCATCAACCCGATGACCGACAACCAGCCGATGATGGCGCTCGTGAGCAGCACTCGCTTGCGATCGAAGGCGTCGAGGAGCATCCCGCCCCAGAGCCCCGAGATGATCATGGGGAGCAGTGCGATGCCACCGACGAGGCCGACCGCGAGTGTGTCTCCCGTGATTTCGTAGACCTGCAGACCGACGGCGACGATGGTCATCTGGGCACCGATTCCGCCGACGGCGTTGCCGATCCACAGCCTTGCGAATGCCGGGCTCGCTCGCAGCGGTGCCAGATCAACCATTATGCGTCTCGCCACAACCCTCGAGCATAGACCTGGCGCCGGCAACGATGGCGAGCAGGGGTTCGCATCCGAGCACCCCGCCCGAATAGGAGACTCTGTCGCACCCGTACCGAACGCAGGTCGGCGGTGCCAGAATAGATGCAGCCATGAATAGTGAAGAGCGCAGTTCTGAATCTCTCGACGTCGCGGTACTCGGCGGTTCCCTCGCCGGGCTTGTCGCCGCGCGTGACCTTGCGCGCCGCGGATACCGCGTCCTGGTCATCGAGGAGTCGGATGCGATCGGCGGCTCAGCGGCCGGCCTTGCGCTCGGTGATTTCTCAGTGAGCGCCAGGGCCGAGGGGTTCGTCGACGAGACCGGCGCTCTGCGCGAGCTCGGCAGCGAGCTGGGGCTCGGTACCACAACTCCCATGTCGGCGACGACTGCGATCCGGCTGCCGGGGCGCACGGTCCCGATGCCGGAGAACACCGTGTTCGGCATCCCGGGCGCTCCTCTTGCCAAGGACGTCGTCGACGTGCTCGGTTGGAGCGGTGCCCTGCGCGCCTACGGCGACCGTCTCCGGCCGGTTCTGAAAATCGGCCGTTACGACGAACTCGGCTCGCTCGTTCGTGGCCGGATGGGCCGCCAGGTCGTCGACCGGATGCTCGAGCCCGTCACACGCGCGGTCTTCGGAACCCACGTGGATTCCCTGAGGGTCGCTGACGCCCTGCCAGAGCTCAACGGGGCGATCACACGCTCGGGCTCGCTCTCCGGCGCGATTTCCATGCTCCGTGCGGACCTCGATGCGGATGACATCTACACGACTCGCGACTTCGACGGCGGGCTGCACGCATTCGTCAACGCGCTCGTGACCGATGCCGAGGATTACCATGCGATCGTGCGCCTCGGCGAGAGCGTCGACCTCGCTGCTCGCGACGACGAGGGCTGGTTGTTGACGCTGAACAGGGGCGCAGAGATACGCGCCCAGGCGATCGTGGTCGCGGATACCGAAAGCGCTGCGCCCCATCGCGTTGCCCTTCTCGTGCCGGATACCGCCCTCGCGACACCCGATGCGCCGCGGTTCTCGCGCTTCTTCATAGCACCTGCCGAGCAGAAAGTGCGGTGCGTCGAACTCATCGATGCGACCTCGATGTGGGGTGTCGGCCCAGACGGGGCTGCTGTGCTCTTGCTCAGCTATCGTGACGAATCCCAGCAACCCGGTGCTGCTGCCACGACCGGTGCGGCGCTGGTCGAACAGGCGATCGCCGATGCGGAAACGCTGCTCGGCATCCGCATCGGCACGCCCATGGCCGCTGCTCACACCGGACCTCGGGTGTCGCGCCCGGCGCTCGAGCCGGACGAGGGCATCCATTCGATCGGGGCAAGCGCTTCGCTGAGCGAGGTCGTGCAGAGGGCCCGCGACGCCGCCGCTGCGGTTCGCCGAGATGACTTCGCCGTACCGGGTGTCTCGTGGACGGAGCGCATCAACGCGGATGCCGCAGCGGCAGATGGAGAAGGGACTACCGACATTGCGACGATGGACAACAAGGAGGCGCCATGAGCAAGAAAACAGGCGAGGCCGCGACGAACAAGGCGCAGGAACTTGTGCGGGCGCAGTTGGCGGACGCGAAGACCGAGGCCTTCGTCGATGACGGGATGCTCTTCCTGACCGCGACGATCGAGCGCGACGGCGAGGAGCTTGCGGCTTCGCACGCGTACACGCTCGATTCCATGCGGCCGGAAGAGCTCGCTACGGCAGCACGAGATGTCGCCAACCGGGTTCTGCAGCAGCTGCAGAGCAGGGATTAGCGATTACATGAACGACCGTGATGGAATTCAATCCAGTGGATTGAATTCGTGGCAAGGCAGGGACTACCGATTAGATGATCGACCGTGATGGAATTCAATCCAGTGGATTGAATTCGTGGCAAGGCAGGGACTACCGATTACATGATCGACCGTGATGAGTCGATTGGAATGCGATCCGGTGGATTGGATTCGTGGCAGGGCAGGGACTACCGATTAGATGAACGACCGTGATGAGTCAGTGGAGGACCTCATAGCCTCCATCGACGCCGAATTCGAACTCGGCG
This sequence comes from Candidatus Agrococcus pullicola, assembly GCA_019115685.1. Taxonomy (GTDB): domain Bacteria; phylum Actinomycetota; class Actinomycetes; order Actinomycetales; family Microbacteriaceae; genus Agrococcus; species Agrococcus pullicola. The sequence goes on along the minus strand of DXDC01000309.1, from coordinate 810 downwards.
ACGCCCAACACATTTGGCTGCGTCCCGACTCGACGGTGGCGGAGCTGCAGGAGCGGCTGGATGGTTTGGGTATGCGCCGCGTTGCTCTGCAGGCCGTCCGTATCGCCCCCTACGCGGGTTCGGACTTGTTCTTCGTGGTCACGGTCGAGGGTGAGCAGGTCTTCGAGGACTCGGATCCGAATCTGGCATGGACGACGGATTCGGCACGAAACCACGAGCGCGAGGGTGCGAGCGCTATGGTGTCGGCCCGCTACGACGACCGGGGGCTCTACGCGGGGTTCGTCGACTTCGTGCTCGACTCGAACGAGCTGAACTCCAGGGGTCTGCTCTCGCGCGACGATGGGCAGGGGGTTCTGGGTATCCTCGTGCCGGAGCTGGAGGCGGTTGTCCCGCTCACGTACGCGTCGGTGATCTCGTGGCGCTCGCGATTCGACGGCACCGATAATGAGCTGGTCGTGCGCGATGGTCCCGCCTATCGTGAGCTGATGGCGCGGTTCGGCGATTACTATTCGAGTCGGCCGCTCGATCCCGCCAGGGTGGAGGCCGATATCGAGCGCATCCACGCGTTCATGACCAGGCTCGCGGCCGGTGAGCGAATCGAACCGGGAGAGTGGCATGGCGAATAGACCGACGCTGGATCACGGCAGCACGGACATCGACGAACTGTGGGACGGCGGTGGTAACAACCACTGCGACTGGCAGGATGCCGTCTGCACGGAGACCCCGACGCACAGTTACGTGTCATTCTGCGACGACCCGGACTGCCCGGACAGGCACACGGCTAGTTTGTGCGCAAGGCACTACGTGGTC
>DXDC01000308.1 GCA_019115685.1 Candidatus Agrococcus pullicola | reverse complement strand
GGGGCTTGCTTCGGTTTGGTAAAAGCTTTGCAATTCTCATCTTGTACAGGCTAGGGCCTCTACATGTTGTGCCACTCCAATCCGGCCCCGCAGTCAGCGACTCACTCTGAATCACGAAGAGTCCACAAAGTCCACAATCTCATACACTGGTGTAATGAACAGTGCAGGCAAGCTCGAGCCGTTCCTCAACGTTCGCGAAACCGCGGAGTTTCTTGGGGTACATGAGAACACGGTCAGAAACTGGGTGAAGGCGGGGATCCTTGTATCAGCTCGTGTGCCTGGCTCGAAGCAGCATCGCTTTGCCAGAGAAGAGGTACTGCGTCTTCAGAGAAAACGTGGCTCAATTACGTCGTCGGTTGCGCCCACGCTCCGCACGGACGGGCCTGAACTCATCACCGCCAACGAGCTGAACATCTGGGCTGCTCGCGATGATGCTAAGACCGCCTTTCCCGAGTTGATGCGTCGACTGCTCGCGGTGACTCCAGGGATCAGCAATTTGCAAGTCCGTGCTCACGAAGGTGTGGCTGCATCTGGTTGGGACGGCACCGCCACGTCTGCAGGTAGCGCGTACCTTCCGGTCGGTGAACTACGCTTCGAGTTCGGCACGGAGGCCAACCCCAAAGGAAAGGCTCAGAGCGACTACGACAAGCGAGTGCTCGCCCTCCCCGCTGACGCGAGTTCAGTCTTTGTCTTCGCCACTCCTAGAAACTGGGCTAGCGGAAACGCGTGGGCTTCCGATCGCGCAGCCGAGAAGAGGTTTTCTGACGTGAAGGCCATCGATGCGCACATTCTGGAGGGTTGGCTCCAAGAATTGCCGCCCGTACATCGTTGGATTTCGGAGCGATTGGGCTACCGACCGCGAGACGCACAGACCATCGAAAGGTGGTGGCAGGCTTTTCAGGGGCGCACGACGGTTGCGCTCCCGGCTGACTTCTTCACGGCCGGACGCATCGCTGAGGCCGACGAATTGCGTGCAACCCTTACTGCCGCAGGATCCGGCGATGAGATCGTGGCCATTCAAGCGCCGTGGAGCGAAGAGGCCCTAGCCTTCACGTTCGCCGCCTTGGCTGCGCAAAATGACCTTCTGTACCGGGCCATTGTTGTCACCGACAGCGCCGCCTGGCAGCGGCTGACCGAATCGCGGTCTCCTCTGATTCTCGTTCCGTTGTTTTCCGATGCGCCCGACCTCGCGGCCGCCATCGACAACGGACATCGGGTGATCTTGATCGCCGAACCCGGCGACATCATTCGAAATGCCAATAAGATTGAGCTCCGCAAGGTGGACCGCGCAACCGCTCGCGAGGCACTGAAGACTGTCGTGTCCGACTCGAAAGAGGCAGAGGCGATGGTGGCCCTCGCGCGTCGCAGTTTGCCTGCTCTCGTTCGTTCGATCGCACGCGAGCCACGCTTCCGGGCCCCAAAGTGGGTCACAGATACCGATCAAGCCGCGATCCTCGCACCGCTCGTTCTGGTGGGTTCGTGGACGAACTCTGAAGGTGACCTCGCAGTGATCGAAAGGCTGACCGGGCGATCACGCGACGATATCGATCGCCTTCTGAGAAGTCTCGCCGGCCGTGCGGATGCACCGTTCGTTCGTTCGGGCGGCACCTGGCGTGTCACCTCCCCGACAGAGGCTGCTCTTCTCCTCCTTCCGATGCTCATTGATGGTGAACTAGCGAAGTGGGCCGAGGTTGTCGCAGATGTCCTGTTGACACCGGACCCCTATCAGGGGATGGATGCGGTCGCTCGTCTGACCGCGAGCGCTCAAGGCATCAACCCGACCCATTCGGAGACGCTCAGGGAAGGTGTGGCGGACGGACTAGCGCTCGCCGCCGCGAGCGACGTCGAGCCTCCCGCTGACCTAGCGATGCAGGAGCGGGTCAGCCGGCTCGTTCACGATCTACTTCAAGCTGCAAACGCCGACGACTCAGGAAAGACTTGGGCTCGACTGGCCAGTGTCCTGCCCAGCTTGGCGGAAGCAGCCCCGGAGGTATTTCAGGATGCGGTTGAACTCGACTTGGACCGCACCGACCCAATTCTTCGCACGATGTTCCAAGACAGCGGCGCGGACACTCTTTTCGGACCATCGTCGCCGCATCCCAACTTGTTATGGGCACTCGAGACGCTGTGCTGGTCGTCTACATATTTCGGGCGGGCGGCAGCGCTTCTTGGAAGGCTGTCCGCACTGGATCCCGGTGGTCGGTTAAGCAATCGTCCGATCGAGAGCTTGCAGAATGTCGCCGCGGGCTGGTTGCCTCAGAGCGGCGCGAGCGTCGACGACAAACTCGCCGTCATTGCGCGTCTCATGCAGCGCGAACCCGATGTCGGCTGGAAGCTTGCCCTCGGCGTCTGGCCAGAGAGCCGTGCAACGGCTTTCCAGCCGCACGCTCCGACGTATCGCGACTGGTCGCCCATCCGACAATCGGTCACCTATGCGCACTGGGGGCATTTCGTTCATGAGCTCGTGATCCTCGTCACCGCCGCTGCTGGGGCCGAGGCCGCACGCTGGAAAGAGCTGATTCCGCAGATTGGTCAACTGCCGTCCCAGGAACGGGTAGCAGTCCTAGCCAAGCTTCGCGAGGTCATCGACGCTCAAGACTGGTCGCCCGAAGACGTGTATGCGGTTTGGGAAACGCTGAGCAGCGAGGCAGATCGGCACGAGGAGTACTCCGACGCCGAGTGGGCTATGCCCGCTGAGGACGTGGTCATCTTCCGCGAACTTGCCGACTCCTTCGTGCCCGCCCAGGACGGGCGACGGTTCTCCAGGCTCTTCAACTGGCGGGCTCATGTACCCGATCTCAAGCCGGACGACGAAGGATACGACATTGAACTCGTGCGACTTCAACGCGAGGCACTCGACCACGTACTTGTGCTCGGCTCATTCGCGCTGCGCTCGCTCACCATCGATGTAAAGACACCCCATGAGGTGGGACGGCTGCTCGCAGACATGGACAACGCGCCAGATCAAGAGATTCTCGGGTGGCTGAGATCATCGGAGCCCAACTTGAATCAAGCAGCGTTGAACTACGCGAGCGTGAAAATCCATGAAGGCGGAATGGAATGGCTGAAAGAAGCCTTCGCAAGCCCCGCGCTTCAGGAGGCCGAAGCTCGAGAGATTCTGATGACGGCAGTGCCCCTCTCCCGCCAGTACTGGAGTGAGGTGCCCTTGCTGGGCGAAGGACTCGAAGAAGCCTACTGGAACCGAGCTCAGCCCTTCGCTGCCGCCTCTGAAGATCGGGCGGGGGGCGTTCAGCGGTTCGTTCAACATGGTGACCCCTGGAAGGCGATGATACTTCTGAGCATCATGGTGCACGAGCATCAGGAACCGGAGATCAGTCTCGTCAAAGAAGTGTTCGACGCACTACGTCAAGGAACGGAGCCTCCTCAGGACGTCTCGATGAGCGGCTACTACGTCGGCAAACTTCTAGAATACATGGAACAACGGGTGCCCGACGATGACGAGCTCCCCGGCTACGAGTTCATGTTCTTTGAGCTTGTCCACGACCATGAGCCTTCGGGCGCCCTCTATCGGGCGCTGAGTAAGGATCCCGCTGATTTCGTCAACATGGTGGGCGCCATCTTCCGCGCGGAAGGGGAGCCCAACCGCACACCCACACCGCAGGAGCAGGCCTTCGCGCACCTCTCCTTGTCAGTGCTCCGCGAATGGCGCACGCTCCCCGGACTCGCGGCCAACGGCAGTGTAGACACCGACCACCTCACGGAATGGATTCGCGCCGCCCGCCTTGCCCTCGCGGATAGTGGGCGAGCATCGATCGGCGACGAGCAGATCGGACAGGTACTTGCCTCGAGTCCTGTTGGATCAGACGGGATTTGGCCAGCCGAAGCCGTTCGGGAAGTCATCGAAAACGTTGGCAATACACGGATCGATACGGGCTTGCACATCGGCAAGACCAACCAACGTGGTGTGACGTCGCGTGGAGTGTTCGATGGCGGCGATCAGGAACGTGTCATCGAACAGCAGTACCGGGAGATGGCTAGCAAGATCGCCACACGGTGGCCACGCACGGCTCGCATCCTGCGGGGCATCGCGGACAGCTATCAGCTTGAAGCCCGCCGCAACGACGCAGAAGCGGAACGAATGGGCGACGACGGATAGTGCTCTCCTCTTCAATAATGATGGATCACGGGGGTGCCCGCAGCCAGTGTTCGCAACAAGCCAGGGGCACTCCAGTGAGGTTGCACGCGTACGCAACCAGAGGAGTTACAACTACTCCTCGAACAGCGCCTGCGAGACCTCGTCCAGCCCGTCGATGATGGCGGTGCCGGAGGCAGACGAGGTGATGGAGGAGTCGATGTAGTACACGCGGTCGTTCTTGATCGCGGGCACGTCCTTCATCGCCGGGTTGTCGATCAGCTCGGCGAAGGCGTCCTCACCGGACTCGCTGCTGGTCTGCACGATGATGACCTCCGGGGCCTCCTTGACGATGACCTCCGGGTCGGCGGAGACCATGGACTCGGCACCCATGTTGTCGATCACGGCGTCGCCGCCGGCTTCACGGATCAGGCCGGTGAGCATCAGGGTCTTCGAGCCGATCATCTGCTGGTTGGCGTGTGCCCAGATGCCGAGGGTGGAGGGAGCGTCCTGGCCGTCGGCGTGGGCGATGTTCTCGTCGCGCTTCTCGGTGAGCTCGGCGGCGAGCTCCGCACCCTTCTCCTGCTCACCGACGAGGTCGGCGACCACACCGATCTGGTCGATGATGGCCTCGGAGCCGGAGCCGGCGTTGCCGCTGGACACGGCGACGGGGATGTCGAAGCTGCGCAGCTGGTCGGCGGCGTTCTTCTCGAAGTCGTGGCGGGCGGTGATCATCACCAGGTCCGGGTCGGACGCCATGACCTGCTCGGCGTCGACGCTGGCCGACGGCGGCAGGGAGTTCTCGACCTTGTCCAGCTCCTCGGCGAGGTCGCCGGTGGCGTTCATGTCCGGGGCGAGGGTCACGTTGTCGCCACCGGTCAGCGGTAGCACCAGGGCGGCGAGGTCGCTGGAGAGCACGGCGATGTTCTCAGGCTTGGCGGTGAGCTCCACGTCCTCGCCGTCGATGGTCACGGTCCGCGGGTAGGACGCTTCGCCTGCCGCGGCGGAGTCGGTGGCGTCGGCACCGGTGGTGCTGCCGGTTTCGGCGTCGTCGTCGGAGCTGCAGGCGGTCAGGGTGAGCCCGGCGCCGAGGACGAGGGTGGTTGCGGCGATGCCGAACCGTCGGGTGAGGGTGAGGGTCATTGGAGTTCTCCTGTGTGAATGTCAGTTCGGTGAAGTTCAGGGACGCGTCCGCCGGCACCGGGATGGTCCGGTAGTGCGGTGACGGTCAGGTGGTGCGGACGCCCGCGCGGCCCGGTGCGTTCCACGGCGACGGGAATGCCGTAGACCTCGCTGAGCTGGTCTGCGGTGAGGACCTCGTCGGTGGTGCCCTCGGCACGGATGTGCCCCCGGTCGAGCAGGACGGCCCGGTCGCACCAGCGTCCGACGTCGTTGAGGTCGTGCAACACGACCAGGACGGTCGCGCCGGCGTCGGCGCGTTGTCGTAACAGCTGGTAGACCGCCACCTGGTGCTGCAGGTCCAGCGCACTGGTCGGTTCGTCCGGCAGTAGGACGGGGGCGGACTGGGCGATGGCGCGGGCCAGGTGGACGAGCTGGCGTTGGCCGCCGGAGAGCTGGTCCACGGGGTGTTCGGCGAAGGGCCGCACCCCGTTGATGTCGAGGGCCTCGTCGATGATGCGCTGGTCTTCGGGGGTTTCGCGGACGAACCGGCCGCGGTGCGGGTGGCGTCCCATGGCGATGATCTCGCGGGCGGGGAAGCTGATGGTCAGCGTGGTGGTCTGCGGGACCATCGCCATGTGCTTGGCGCGTTTGTCGATCTTGAGTTTCAGCAGGTCGGTACCGTCGAGCTCGACG
>DXDC01000307.1 GCA_019115685.1 Candidatus Agrococcus pullicola | reverse complement strand
GAAGATCGTGCCGTACTTCTCGATCGTCGTACGCGTGTAGTTGGTGAACGGCGTCGTCGTGAAGTAGGTCGAAGGCAGCACGAGGCGTCGGTCGTCCCAGATCCGAACGACGACGTAGGTGAGCGTGATCTCCTCGATGCGCCCCCACTCGTCCTCGACCACCACGATGTCGTGCAGGTTGATCGCACCAGAAAACGCCAGCTGCATACCGGCGAACACGTTCGTCAAAGCACTCGTCGCCGCAAGACCTGCGACAACCGAAACAAGACCCGCAGAGGCGAGCAGCGACGTTCCGGCGATGCGCAACTGCTCGAACGTGAACAGCACCGAACCGATCGCCATGATGACGATGAGCGCGCTCAGAATGCGGCGCATCAACTGCACCTGCATCTGCACTCTCCGCGCTCGGCGCTCGGTCGCCTTGTCGGTCTTGAACCTGGCGAGCAGCGCGTCGCTCACCGCTTGCACGAGCGCGATCAGCAGCCACGCCACCGCGACGATCGTCACGATCTGCATCGTGTGATGGATGTTCCCCGTAGCTCCCTCATCCCAATAGCGCGGGATGCGCATGATGGTTGCGGAGCTCCAGGCAGCCGTTACGAACACGAGTGCGAATACCGGCGTACCGAGCCGCTTGACGACCTGCTTGGACCTCGAGCGGCTGCGTGTAATCGCGGCAGAGATGGCTCGCAGGATGATCAGTGCGGCCGCTCCACCGAGCGCGCCCCACATGAGGGTGAGCCCGAACGGGATCACATAGATCTGCATCAGATCGTCAATTGCGTCTTCAATCACAAGTCCACTCTTGCAAAAGGTGCTGTGCGAGCGCTATTCGAATGCTGCTTGGTCTGGTCAACTTGACCAGACCATGTTAGAGTGCAGCCATGAGTCTGACGGTGAACGTGCAGGAGGCAAAGACGCGACTGTCCGAGTTGCTGCGTCGCGCGGAATCGGGCGAGCGAATCACGATCGCCCGTGCAGGTCGTGCCATCGCTCACCTGCAGCCCGTGCAGCCGTTCACGCGAACCTTCGACCTCCCCCTGCTTCCCGGCATCGCACCCGTCATCGAGGCAACGGACCTCCTTGCGCCGATGACCGAAGATGAGCTGCTCGATTGGGAGGACGGTCACAGCGCTGACCCTCTGCGGTCGACCGAGGACCGTTCGTGAGTCGTTTCCTGCTCGATACTCACGTCGTCGTTTGGCTGGCGGTCGACCCGAGTCGCCTATCGCAAACGGCACGGGCACATCTGTCGGCAGCGGAGGAACTGCATGTCTCGGCAGCATCTGCATTCGAACTGGCACAGAAATGTCGAGTGGCCAAACTACCGCAAGCGAGCGCTATCCTGGCGCGGTGGGACGAACTCGTCCGAGCAATGGGCGCCCATGAGCTCTCGCTGACCGCGCAAGACATGGCATCGGCCGGCTCAATAACTTGGGATCACCGGGATCCGTTCGATCGCATGCTCGTCGCCCAGGCCCTGCTCCGCGGGCTCACACTGGTCACGAGCGACACCGCGATTCGGCAGTTCGACGGAGTCGTCTGCGCCGATTGGGTCTGAGGGCCGTCAACTCGCACCGCTGAGCGAAGCGCCGGGAATGGCCGCGAGCAGCTCTCGCGTGTAGTCGGACTCCGGCGCGTTGAACAGCTGCCGCGGTGTTCCCGACTCGACGATGCGGCCCTGCTGCATGACGTGCACGGTGTGCGAGATCATGTTCACGACCGCAAGATCGTGACTGATGAAGAGGTAGCTCAGTTCGAGTTCGCGCTGAAGATCGACGAGCAACTCGAGGATCTGATTCTGCACGAGAACATCCAGGGCAGATACCGCTTCGTCCAGCACGACAAGGTCCGGCTTCAGCGCCAACGCCCTCGCGATGGCCACCCGCTGACGCTGACCGCCGGAGAGCTCGTGCGGCAGTTGCTCGGCGACGGAGCGCGGCAGCGCGACCTGATCGAGCAGTTCGAGCACACGATCGTTTCGGCTTCGACGGTTGCCGACCCTGTGCACCCGCAGCGGCTCGCCGATCGTTTCGGCGATCGTGTACCTCGGGTCGAGCGAGGCGTACGGGTTCTGGAACACCGGCTGCACCCTGCGGCGCATCCGCATGAGGCGCTTGCCGCGCAGCGACGAGATGTCTTCGCCGCCGACCCTGATGCTCCCCTCGGAGACGTCCTCGAGCCCCAGCAGCATCTTCGCTGTCGTCGACTTGCCCGACCCGGATTCGCCCACGATCGACACGGTCGAACCCTGAGGAATCGAGAACGAGATATCGCGAGCCGCCCAGAACTGACGCCCGCCGCGCATCTTGTACATGCGGCCGACGCCTTCCACCTCCGCGAGCACGGCGTCGTTCGCATCGCGCTGTTCCACGAGCGAAGTGCTCACCAGGCTGGGCGCGTGCTGCACGAGCGTGCGAGTGTACTCGTGCTGCGGCTCGTGCAGGATCGCGCGAGCGTCACCCGATTCGACGAGCTCGCCCTTGAACATGACCAGCACCCGGTCGGCGCGTTCGGCCGCGAGTGCGAGGTCGTGGGTGATCAGAACGACTGCGGTGTTCGTCTCCGACGTCAGCTGTTCCAGCTTGTCGAGAATCCTTCTCTGCACCGTGACGTCGAGGGCGGAAGTGGGCTCGTCGGCGATCAGCAGCTCGGGTTCGCAAGCGAGCCCCATGGCGATGAGCGCGCGCTGCCGCATCCCGCCGGAGAACTCGTGCGGGTACTGGCGGTAGCGCTCCGCAGGGTCCGGGATACCCACCATCTCCAACAGCTCGAGCACGCGTTCGCGCCCCTCGGCTCCGCGAGCTTTCCCGTGCACTTCGAGCGCCTCGAGAATCTGCTGCCCGACCGTGTGGGCCGGATTGAGGTTGGACATCGGGTCCTGCGGCACCAGCCCGACTCCGGCGCCGCGAATCCGCTGCATCTCTCGCTCGGAGGCATGGGTGAGGTCTTTGCCCGCGAACCGCACACTGCCCTCCGAGATGCGGCCGTTCTCGGCCAGCAACCTGTTGATGCACGCCGCGAGCGTCGATTTGCCAGAACCGGATTCACCGACGATGGCGACCGTCTCGCCCGCGCGAACGTCGAAGCTGACGTTCTTCACCGCCTCGAACGGTCCGCTCGGCGTATCGAAGGTGACGCCGAGATCGCGCACGGCGAGAAGTGGCTCGTTCACGATAGGCCTCCTGTTCCTGAAGCGTGCAATATCCGATCGGCGGCGTCGACGGCTCGTCGCCACAGATCGTCGACCGGTGCCAGCGCCGTTCGCGCAGGAGGCGGTGCCCCGTGCAACCTGTTCGTCAGCATCACCGTCAGCACGCGCGGCGCGTGCGGGGTCTCCGGTGCCGCGGCGACGAACGTGCCGGTGAAGCCGGGATGCCCGACGAACGTGCGCTGCTCGCCCCGCCACCGGTGCTCGTAGACCCTGACGCCCATCCCCTGCCGGAAGGCACCGGACGGCTGCGGGCCGTGCGCGGCTCCCAGCTGCGCAGCGAGTGCGGGTTCGGCGAGCGCCTCGGCAACGCGCAACAGCCCTGCCGCGTCACCGAACCATCCCGCGTGGCCGGCAACGCCGCCGAAAGCGTGGAACGCATTGCAGTCGGCAGTCTCGCCACGGATGATGCTCTCGCGCCAGGAGAATCGCCCAG
>DXDC01000306.1 GCA_019115685.1 Candidatus Agrococcus pullicola | reverse complement strand
CGGCACCGGCCTGCGTCAATACAGCAGCATCGACTTCGTCGAAGACGAAATGAACGACCGACCCCACAGGCGAGAGCGCCGAAGTCGCGATCCTTCTTGCTCGGCGGCATCGGGCTAGAAATCGGCTGCATCTCGCCAGCTTCGGCGCTCATGAAGTGGTTCCCAAACCTCCCGGCCAGGCGATCAGCAAGCTCAGACGCCGTCACAACAGGACGCCCCCGCACGATAGCCGCCTGATTCTGGCGGTGTTCGTGGGAGGCGCCCCGGTCTTCGGTCTGGTGCAGACAGCGACGAGGGCCGTTGCTCTTTTCACCGTCTGACCTCGTCGTTAAAGCTGCGTGTCGGCGTAGATGCGCAGCGCATCGCGAACGAATTCCGCTCCTGCCGGGCCACCCGCGCTAGTCGCGTAGTTGACGCCAAAGCGAGGATCCGCTACGTACATCTCGCCGAGCCCCTTGACGTAGCCCTTCAGGTCGCGATCGGGTTTGGATGCCGGTGTTCCAGGAACACCGCGCAGCCAGTCGACGTGGCGACGGGCAAGAGCCTGCGCCTCCTCGGATGCGGGATTGATCCCACGCTCTGCGGCGGTTGCCCAGTCATTGCTGAGCTCCGCAACTCGGCGCTGCCAGTCGGCGCGCTCGTCATCCGACATGCCACGCCACCATCGGTCACCGTCCGCATAGGCATTCTTGCCCCAGCGCTCCTCGACCTCTTCCCGATACTGCGTGTGATCGAAGCCGTCGAACATTGTCTCTGCCACGAGGGTTCCCCCTTCTTCCAGTGTGCTGATCGTTGATTCCACCGACGCGATCTGACGAGCGAGACGCTCTTCCTCCCGGCGAAGCCACGCAAGATGCGATCTCAGCGCGGCAGCCTCTGACGATTCGCGTTCGAGCACGTCGGCGATCTGCGGCAGCCCGAGCCCTAGCTCGCGAAGCAGCAGGATGCGCTGCAAGCGCACGAGAGCGTGCTCGTCGTAGTGCCGGTAGCCGTTGTGCGCGATGCGCGTCGGCTCGAGCAGGCCGATGTCGTCGTAGTGCCGTAGCGTGCGGCTCGTCGTACCCGCAATCCGCGCAATCTCTTGAATCGACCAGTCCATGCGTCCTCCTTTCGCGTCGATGATTCAACGCTAAAAGTTGACGTTACGGCAAGGTCAAGCTGTTGCGCCGATCGGTTCGCCCGAGTCCTCGGCGAGTGTTCCGGCAACGCGGTAGCGAGCGCACGCGAACGCTTCATTCCGCACCAGCTCGATGAGTTCGAGGTCAAGCCGACGTGGGAGTACCGGGCGCCCGGTACCAAGAGTGACGGGAGCGATGGAGACGATGACCTCGTCGAGCAACCCGGCGTCCGCGAACTGTCCCGCGAGGTCCCCTCCTCCTACGACCCACAACCCCTTATCGCCGGCGGCCCGCGTCATCCGCTCGTACACTGGCCGAACATCCCCGTTGGCGAAGCGGATATCGCCGCCATCGACGGGCTCCTGTTCACCGCTCGACATCACCCAGCACGGCATCGAATACGGCCAAGGCTCACCGGCGTGCACGAGATGTTTCCGAACCCAGCGATAGGTGGTCGAGCCCATCACGATCGCACCGATCCCCTTGATGAAGTGCTCGAAGGAGAATGGCCCCGACTGATCGATCGGTTGCCGCAGCAACCATTCGAGCGAGTCGTCGGCGTCGGCGATGAAGCCATCGAGAGTGGTGGCGGTGTAGTAACTCAGCACTGTTCCTCCTGTAGGTCGTTGATTCGGCGCAGCCACATGATCGGGTCGCCTTGGTCGACGGTCTTGCCAGCGCGGCGCAGCATAGTTCGCACGAGCTGTCGCCGATGGGATGCGTAGGTCAGCACGTGTGCGATAACACTGCTCATCACGAAGCTCTCGGGCGGATCGCAGAGTGCGTCGATGAGCCGGTCGTTCCATGCGCCGCGGCGGTCGACGTCTCGAATCATGCCGAGCCAGCGAGGCGTCATCGCTGCGTGGAGATCACTCAATCTCGCAATGGTCATCTCGGCCTCGAAACCAGGAGCATCCCGACCCTCGATGGAAGCGAGCCAGATCTCTTTGCTCAGGACGTGATTCTGCAGGACACTGCGAATCGAGCTCTCGGTGCCGTCCCATTCGAGAACGACGTTACCCGGCATCCTTTCGGCTTCGAGTTCCTCTTCGCTCAGCGCTTCGGCCATCTGCAGCAACGACTTCGTGTCGTCGAGGTCGTGCATCACGAGCTGCTCCGTGAGCGGGTTCATCACTCGCTCCTCCGAGTTCACCCACAGCGACGTCGGCGGGTGGAAGTGAATGCCGTTCGGAGCGGGCAGCCAGTAGGACGCGGGGGCAGCGCTGGGCGGGTGCCCGAAGGTGCGCGAGAATGCGCGACTGAAGCCTTCCACGGATTCGAAACCTGCCATCCACGCCGCCTCCGTGACGGGACTGCCCTGCCCGATTTGCCAGGCGGCCCGCTCGAGCATGACCCGGCGACGCATACGCGCGGGAGACTCCCCAGTGTTTCGCACCAGGACCCGGCTGAAGTGAAATGGAGAGACGAAAGCATCGGACGCCATATCCTCGAGGCGGTGATTGCGTTCATCGAGCACTGCATCGAGCAGTTCACGCAGCCTGTCCCGCGGAGTATCCGTCATGAGATCCAGTATCGTGGGCACGGCCGAATCGTGCTTGACCGTTCTTGCTCAGCGCTTCGCAGCATCGCCGCTCTGTTCCGTCTCGTTCGCGACAGCGTCACTTTCCAGGCACGGGAGCTCGGTGCTCAACGCCAGAAAACCCAGCCAAAATGGATCGATGCGCGTAAAGTCGGGCTCCGCGCTCGTCGGAGGTCTGGTCGAGAATAAGAAGACAGTGGGTTTCTCAGCCACGACAAAGATGTCAGCGCTCCTGCAGCAGCGGCCTCGGCGTTCATGTCGGAGGTCGGAACGACAATAGAACTGGCAGCGAAACGTTGGCCCCCACAGTGATGTCGGAGGTCGGAGCGACAATAGAAGCACAAGCAAGATCGGCGGACCCGGCGTTCATGTCGGAGGTCCGGTCGACAGTAGAACGACAAGCTGGTTTCGTTGCCGATGCTGACAACGAAACGCGAATCAGGCAGATGAGACTGGCGAGATACACGAGATTGACGAGTGAAGCGAGTGTTCACGAGGGGGTGGATGCGATGACAACGATCGACGAAACAAGCAGCAGCAGTAGCGGCAGCGACGCCAGCGACGACGATCGTGGTGTCGACGCCACGATCACTCGTGAGGAGACGCTGGCGGGGATTTTGCAGGCGAGCGCGTTATCGCTTGCCGCTGCTCGGGCGGTGATGGAGACGGCATCACGGACAGCGTTTACGTTCTTCGCCGACGCGGATGCGGCCGAGCGGGCG
>DXDC01000305.1 GCA_019115685.1 Candidatus Agrococcus pullicola | reverse complement strand
GGGAGCAGGTGGACCCGGTCGTGACCGAGGCGGTCGACATAGTCCGGGATCTTCTCGCCATCGGTGGTGAAGACGTGATCGTAGAGTCGGGCGGTATCGAGGAAGTCTTCGAAGTGCGGCGGATCTTCTTTGTTCCAGAACACTGTGGGGATGCCGTTGTCACGGCAGTAGGTGGTGAGCTCAACGATCGCCGGTCGCGGTGCCGTCACCCCGACGAGGTGGTATTTCCAGGTGCCGCCGTTTCCCTCCCACGCGCTTTCCGTGAACACGAGGTCTGGCTTCTCGACCTCGATGACCTCTCGCCAGTTGTCTGGGGTGGCCGTGACCACGGTCCATTCGTGCGCAAAGGCCCGAAGTGTGAATTCATCGGCGATCATGAGCACGGTCAGTCCGGCGAAGGTCGGGGTGCCCTTCGTTTCCGGTGCGTCGGGAAAGCTGATCGCCTGCGCTTGGAGTCCGGGCACTTCCGTGCCGGACGCTGTCGCCGAGGTGGCGGCGCTTCCCGTGCGCGTGTTTCCTCCCGGAGCTCCGCCGGTTGCCAGAGCGAGGACGGAGGCATCGATCCTGCGGACGATCGGTGAGCTGCGGCCGACCGACCCCGCGGTGTCGTTGAGCACCCGCTCCATTCTTTTTGTCCGGCGCTCTACCGATGTGACCGCCTCGGCGAGGTCGCGGACGGCGGCCTGTGCTTGACGTTCCGTCTTGGCGGCGGCATTGCGGGCGATGATCGCCGTTCTCTCGACCGCGAGCACGAGGACAATGAGCAGTGCTGCCGTGAGCAGTCCGGTGAAGGCATAGAGCGGTTCCGTGGACAGGGCGCTCACGAGCAGTCCTGCTAATGCGGTGACGATGACGACCGCGACGGTCAACACAAGCAAACGGCTGATCCGCCGGGGTCTGACTGATGACATGACCATCATGGTGAGGTCTGCAAATGAACTGTTCGGGAACGGAACGGGACACAGCGGTGGACGGAGGTTGACGCTTTTCGGTCCCTGTTTACCTCTCAGCGGTGTCTGGGCCTCAGTCCTGCTGGGTGAGTGTCAGGAGTTCGTCGATGATGTCGGTGCTGCGGGTCGCGGAGTGCCCGTCACCGTAGGGGTTGACCGCGTTGGCCATGGTTCGGTAAGCGGCGTCATCGTCGAGGAGCTCGGCCACCTCGGCGATGATACTGTCCGTATCAGTGCCGATGAGCTTCACGGTTCCGGCGTCGATGGCTTCGGGCCGTTCGGTGTTCTCGCGGAGCACGAGTACAGGTTTGCCGAGGCTCGGTGCCTCTTCCTGGATTCCTCCGGAATCGGTGAGGACGATGTCGGCCTTCGCGATGAGGTGGGAGAATTCGCCGTAGCCGACCGGCTCGATCGAGATGACATTGTCGAGGTCATCGATTTGCGGAGCGATCGCCGCGCGCACCTTGGGGTTCTTATGGGCCGGCCACACGATGAGAAGGTCGGGATATCTCTGCGCCAGGGTCCGCATAGCCCGACCGATGCTGACCATGTTCTCGCCGAGGTTCTCCCGACGGTGAGCGGTGACCAGGAGGATTCTCCTGTCGTCGTTCTCAAGCTTCTGCAACTCGGGGACGGAGTATTCGACGGGGGTGGCGACTGCCCAGTGCAGGGCGTCGATGACGGTGTTGCCGATGACGTGGATGGTCTCGTCGGGGACACCGTCGGCGAGGAGGTTCTTTCGGGAGACCATCGTCGGGGCGAGGTGGATGCGGGCGATCTGGGAGACGATCTTACGGTTGGCCTCCTCGGGGAAGGGAGAGTTGATGTCTCCGCTGCGCAGCCCCGCTTCGAGGTGGGCGACGGGGATCTCCCGGTTGAATGCCGCGATCGCTGCGGCCATCACGGTCGTCGTATCGCCTTGGACGACGACGGCATCGGGGCGGTGTTCGTCGAGGACGGCGTCTACTCTCGTGATGACGCTGCCGGCGATGCTGTTGAGCGTCTGGTCGTGGGACATGAGGTCGAGGTCGACGTCGGGGATGATGTCGAAGACCTCATTGACCTGGTCGAGCATTTCACGATGCTGGGCGGTGACGACGACGACTGGGGTGAGCCGGGGATGGGCTTCGAGGGCCTTGATCACCGGGGCGACCTTGATCGCCTCGGGGCGGGTGCCGTAGATGACCATGACCTTCGCTTCGGCAACGCTCTGATCGGCGCTCATGCCATCTCCTTCTTCCGGGTGCCCGCAAACAGCGAAACCATAGCACCACGTCGTAGCTGGTCGATGAACGAGTCACCAGAAGTTCACTTTAATCATTTTTCGATAATGAATGAGTTCACTACTATTCTATTTGTCCCACAGAACAGCCTGGAGCTAATAAATGAACGCCTTTCCCAACAGCACTCGCCCATCGGTCGCCGTCATCGGTCTTGGCTATATCGGTCTTCCGACCGCCGCGGTATTGGCGAGTTCTGGTGCGGATGTGGTCGGTGTCGACATCAACGCCGATGCTGTGGCGACGATCAACGAAGGCAAGGTCCCGTTCGTCGAACCGGATATGGCGACCACGGTGGCCGGTGTCGTGTCTCAGGGATATCTGCGGGCGACGACCGAGACCCCGCACGCAGACAACTACATCGTCGCAGTGCCGACTCCGTTCAAGGACGGTCACGAGCCGGATCTGTCGTTTATCGAAACCGCGGGTAAGCAGATCGCTCCGCTGCTCGAGGGCAATGAGCTCATCATTCTCGAGTCGACCTCGCCTCCCGGGGCCACGGAGTTCCTCGCCGAGACGGTCATCAAGGCACGCCCCGATCTGACGCTCAAGCCCGGCGGCGCCCAGACGGTCTACTTCGCTCACTGCCCGGAGAGGGTTCTGCCCGGTCGGATCATGATCGAGCTGCGCACGAACGACCGCATCATCGGCACGCTCAACGGTGAGGCCGGCGAGCGCGCCCGCGACCTCTACGAGCTGTTCTGCGAAGGGCAGTTCCTCATGACTGATGCGCGCACCGCAGAAATGGCGAAGCTGACCGAGAACGCCTACCGCGACGTCAACATCGCGTTCGCCAACGAGCTGTCGGTGATCTCCGACGGACTCGACATCAACGTCTGGGAGCTCATCAAGCTCGCGAACCACCACCCTCGAGTCAAC
>DXDC01000304.1 GCA_019115685.1 Candidatus Agrococcus pullicola | reverse complement strand
ACCGTGTCGACTCGGAGGATCCGGCCGGTAGCGCTCAGCAGCACTGTCGTAGGCTCGTCAGCGATCTCGAGTGAAACCGACTTCTTCGAGGAAGAGGTCGCGTCGGCGGACGCATTCGTCAACAGTGTTCGCCGCGGCGTGCCCAGCGCCTCGGCAGTCGCATCGAGTTCATCAGCCACAAGGTTCTCGAGGAGTTGCTGCGAGCCCAGGATTTCTTCCAGCTCTGCGATTGCTTCTAGCAACTCACGCTGCTCATTCTCAAGCTCGATGCGGGAGAATTTGGTCAGGCGGCGGAGGCGAAGCTCCAGGATGTACTCGGCCTGCAGGTCGCTCAAATCGAAGACACTGATCAGGCGTTCCTTCGCCTGCTGCGAGTCATCGCTCGAACGGATCACCTGAATTACTTCGTCGATATCGACGATCGCAATCAGGAGGCCCTCGACCAGGTGCAGACGCTCTCGCTTCCGCTGCAGGCGATACTCGCTGCGTCGGCGAACGACAATGATCCGGTGGTCAAGGTACACCCGCAAGAGCTCGACGAGGCCCAGCGTCTTCGGCTTGCCGTCCACGAGGGCCACCGCGTTGATGGAAAAGCCGTCCTCCAACGGCGTATGCCGGTAGAGCTGCTCGAGAACCGCCTCGGGGCTGAAGCCGGCTTTCACATCGATGACGAGTCGCAGACCGTGCTTACGGTCGGTGAGGTCGTTGACGGCGGAGAGGCCCTGGAGCTTCTTCGCGTTGACGCCGTCCTTGATCTTCTCGATGACGCGCTCTGGGCCGACCAAGTAGGGCAACTCGGTCACGACGATCTGGGTTTTGCGACCTACGCGTTCGATAGAGGACTTCGCGCGCGTCTTGAACGCGCCGCGACCGGTCTCGTACGCCTGACGAATGCCGTCGAGACCGACGATGATGCCACCGGCCGGTAGGTCGGGACCCGGAACGAACTCCATGAGATCGGCGACATCCGCGTTCGGATGCTGCAGCAGGTGCTTTGCGGCAGCAACAATCTCCACAAGGTTGTGCGGTGCCATATTGGTTGCCATACCGACGGCGATGCCGCTCGCACCGTTGACCAAGAGGTTCGGGAATGCCGCGGGAAGCACATCCGGTTGCTGATGCTGGTTGTCGTAGTTCGGAACGAAGTCGACGACATCCTCGTCAAGACCCTCCGTCAGAGCAAGGGATGCGGCGGTCAGGCGCGCTTCCGTGTATCGGGGAGCTGCAGGGCCGTCGTCGAGCGAGCCGAAGTTGCCGTGACCGTCGACGAGAGGAACTCGCATCGTGAACGGCTGTGCGAGGCGTACGAGCGCATCGTAGATCGCGCTGTCACCGTGCGGATGCAGCCGCCCCATGACGTCACCGACGACGCGCGCGCTCTTGACGTGTCCCTTATCCGGGCGGAGTCCCATCTGCGACATCTGAAACACGATGCGTCGCTGGACGGGTTTGAGCCCATCGCGTGCATCGGGCAAAGCGCGGGCGTAAATGACGGAGTACGCGTACTCGAGGAAGGAGCTGCGCATCTCTTCTGCAACATCGATTTCATCGATGCGTTCTGGGTGTGAGGCGTTCGTGTGCATAGGCTGAAGGCATGTTACCCGCGATTCCCGCCGATTCTCGGCGCCTTGCCGACGTGTTGTCGAGCGCAATGGCGGCTTTTGAGGGCAAATCGAATCCTTTGCAGCTTCAAGCGACCCGCTCCGCGTTAGTCGTACTGATCGATGGATTGGGGCACGCACAACTGGCGCGGCACCGCGGTCATGCGCGCGCCTTGGGAAGTGGGGCCGGTAAAAGCCTCGTCAGCGGTTTCCCGTCGACGACCGCCGCCGCCCTCACTTCACTGGCAACGGGTTCTCTCCCAGGACGTCACGGCATTGTCGGCTATGACGCGCTTGTTCCCGGAGTCGGTGTACGGAACCAGCTTCGCGACTGGGGTCGCGAGATGGATCCTGAGACCTACCAGCGAAGGGACCCTCTCTGGCGTCGGAGAGCGTGCGCAGTCGTGGCCGAGCGAAAGTATGCGGCGAGCGGCTTCACACTGGCAACGCTCCGCGGCGCCGATTACCTGGGTCAAGACAACCTGGATGCGCGAGTCGAGGCCGCTGTGCAGGCGCTTCGCTCGCATGAACTCGTGTACTTGTATCTGCCGGAACTCGATCGGGTCGGTCACAAGCACGGAGTGGGGAGCGACGAGTGGGTGTCGACGCTGGAGGCACTCGATGCGCACGTCGGCGAGCTTGCGAGAGCCGCACGTGGTGGGATGCTCGTTACGGCCGATCACGGCATGATCGATGTCCCGAAGGCACGGCATATCGTGCTGGGGAGCGCTCTCGAGGGCGTGCAGGAGATGGCGGGTGAGGCGCGGGCCCGACAACTGCATCTCGATGACCCTGACCTCGCCTTGGATGCGGTGAGAGAGTTGCGCGAAGAGTTCGAAGAAGTCGCGTGGGTGGCCACAAGGGATGACCTGGTCGCGAGCGGATGGCTCGGTGAAGTCGATGCTGAGGTGCTACCCAGAATCGGCGACGTACTCATTGCAGCGAAGGGCACCTGGGCGTTCTACCCAGATGATAACGATCCCGCAATGGGGATGGTGGGGCAGCACGGATCGTTCACCGGGGATGAGTTACGGGTGCCCCTCGCCAGGTTCGGAGACTGGGCCCGGTAGAACGCCGAATGAGGTTCAACTGCTCCTAATCGTCAGAGCGTGATCCGAAGACGATTTCATCCCAACTCGGCATAGCGGCCCGGGAGTTCTTGCGTTTGCCAGCCGAGAGCGGCGATGTGTGGTGCTTACCGCTGTCTTCCTCTTCGGTCTTGGCATCTTCGGCTTCTTCGACCTGGAACAGCGGAGTGTCTTCTTCCTCGTCCTCTTTTCCGGTTTGCGGTTCGGGCGCACTCGACTGCTCGCGCTCCGTGCGTCGTCGGCGGAGGGCATCGAGAAGGTCGGCGGTGTGGCTCGGCTCGGTAGCAGCACCGGAGGCTCTGCCGGAGGTACGGCGGGTGGGCTGAGCGCCGTCGTCGACGGGTGCGGGCTCAGCAGGAGGCTCAGTATCCTGCTTCGAAATACGGAATGCACCCGAATCGAAGCGTTTGCCGCCGAGTGGCTGCCCTTCGGTCGCGGTTGCTGCGTTCCGGGCCGCGTCCGACGCGGCTGAGCTCGGCTCCTCACGGCTCTCTGCCTGGACATCTTGCTGCTTCTGCTCTTCGGCTTCGACCGGTCGAAGCCGGGGAACGAGGACGCTCGTCGGATCGGCACTCTGGCTGAGGGCCTTCGCCTCCTTGCCGAGCGGCGTGAGTGTTTGCTTCTTCCTGTCAAAAGCCCAGCGGGCGTCCGCGCTCCTGTTTTCTGCGATAAACGTGAGGCGGATCACCCAGCCACGGTCGACTTCGCGCCATGACAGCCACTCCACGTCGTGGGCGTCGAGCTCGCTCAGCCGCTCGCGCATTGCTTCTTCGAAGGTTCGTTCACCCGCGAGGGGATCGATGTCTCCCGAAGCAACGGGCGTCCGCTGGGCGAGTTCGAGAATGTGCTGACGCTCGGCGAGGACGGGCCCTTCGAAACGCTCGATGTACGGAAGGTCTTCGCCGGTGCGTTCGTGCACTTCTCGTGCTGTCATGCCCTGCCTGATGAGCGTTTGAATCTCCCGCGGAGAGGCTTTGCGTTGCACTGGCTCTGCCTCCGGCCGCTTACGGGTGCGGGGGAGGTCGTCGATCGCAACCCCGTATCGCACGCCTGACGGGGTCTCCACGATGAGCGTGTCGTCCTCGAGACCGATGACGGTAAGTCGTTCCATGGGTGCGTACCCTCCTCGCATTCCTCACAGGCAATTGTCGTTTGGTATTCCGGGAGATGCCGGAGGCGCGCCGGGATTTGATCCTGCGGATCAAATCCGTGGAAAGGCGGGAACGTACCCTACATACGGTCCGAAAGGATCCAGCCTCTAGAGCTCCAGAGAGGCACTGGGGTCAGGTTTGTTGCAGGAGCGGGGGATAGGTGGCACACGGCCCGGAAGGCCGTGAGCGCTGGCGTCGCGGGCCGGATCCGAAAGGATCCAGCCTCTAGAGCTCCAGAGAGGCACTGGGATTAGGTTTGTTGCAGGAGCGGGGGATAGGTGGCACACGGCCCGGAAGGCCGTGAGCGCTGGCGTCGCGGGCCGGATCCG
>DXDC01000303.1 GCA_019115685.1 Candidatus Agrococcus pullicola | reverse complement strand
GAAGTTCCAGGAGGGTTACCAGGAGTTGACCGAGGGTATGAAGAGCGCGTCTGAGGGCGTGACCGACATGGCTGAGGCTCTGCGTCAGATGGCTCAGGCTATCCGCGATCTGGACGACCAGCTCGCCGGCTAGCACCACTGGATTTACCGAAAGCGGGGTTCGTACGCGAATCCCGCTTTCGTCGTCCCAGACGGCGGCGCATCATCCAGTGGCAGAGAAGAGCAGCGGGATACTGCCGCTTGCACGCGAGGTGTCGCAGCACGACCGGGCACCTCGTACGGGAATCCCGAGAAGATGCGTTAGATTCTTGAATGGAGTTTCACCGTGGAGGTGAAGCACCGTAGGCTCTTCACACAGCACACGAAGGACTGAGCACAACGATGTCGCGAGAACCGATCGAGCGGTACGGCGCGCAAGGATCGCCTGAGGGAACCGAGTCGGCTGAGACCACTCTGCGGTTCAGCATTCCTTCACCTGGATTTCGTGTTCGTGTCCGCGCCCCGAAACGAACGGGCCCTACGCTCGGTCGAGTGCCCGCATCCGCCACCGTCACCGCGATCGCCTGCCCCTCAGGCGGTATCGGATGACGACGAAAGCACCGGAGCAGAGTACGAAGACGAGCGAACGCCGGCACCGTAGCGCGCGGCGCAAACGGTCTCGCTGGAACTGGACGCTGTTCCTGCTGTTCGCGGGCCCGAACATCGGGTTGATCCTGATGTTCATCTACTACCCGCTGATCGCCAACATTCGGTTCTCGACGTTGAACTGGCGTTTGGGCTCCGACTCGGCTCAGTACATCGGCTTCGACAACTTCGTTCGGTTCTTCACGTCGGATACGGGTATCGAGGTGTGGCGGGTCACCGGCATCTTCACCATCGCGACGGTTATCGGCTCGATGGTGCTGGGACTGCTCCTCGCCGTAGTCCTGAACCGCAAGCTGCCGGGAAGAACCGTCGTGCGCACGGCGGTGTTCTCGCCCTACGTGCTCTCGGGTGTCGGCGTCGGACTCGTGTGGAGCTTCATCTTCGATCCGAACCTCGGTGTTCTCGGCCATGTCTTCCGCTTCTTCGGGCAACGGTCGCCGGAGTGGTTCCTCGATCCGGACCTTGCGCTCGTGATGGTCATCATCGTCTACATCTGGAAGAACCTCGGCTACTGCGCCGTGATTTTCCTCGCGGGGCTGCAGTCGATACCCGACGATCTGCTCGAGGCGGCGAGCATCGACCGGGCGGGTTCGGTGCGCCGCTTCTTCAAGGTCGTCCTGCCGCTGTTGAGCCCCACGATGTTCTTCATCCTGATCACGAGCATCCTGAGCTCTATGCAGGCCTTCGACGTGCTGCGCATTATGACTCCGACGGGTCACGGCACGAACACGATTCTCTTCGAGGTGTACCTGCAGTCGTTCGGCGCCTATCAGCGCGCAGGATACTCGGCGGCGATCTCCGTCGTGCTGTTCCTCGTGCTCTTCCTGATCACGGCCGTGCAGATTCGGTACGTCGAGCGGAAGGTGCACTACGCATGAAACGCGCGCTGAGACCAAAGGACGTATGGTCCGCCATCGCGGGCGGGTACATTCCCATGCTGCTGGCGTTGCTGATCATCGTGCTCCCGCTGCTGTGGATGGTGCTCTCGTCGTTCAAGCCCGTGAGCGAAATCGTCACGACAACGCCCGGACTGCTGCCGCAGGACCCGACATTCGCGAACTACGAACAGGTTGCCAGCCGCGTACCGCTGGCACAGGTGTTTCTGAACAGCATCATCACGACCGCTGTCGGGGCGACCATCAAGGTCTTTCTCGCGATCACGACTGCGTACGCGCTCGTCTTCATCAACGTTCGCTTCAAGAACCTGATCTTCCTCGGCATCCTCGTCGCGCTGATGGTGCCGCCCGAGGTCGCGATGCTGCCGAATTACTTGACGGTCTCTGCGCTCGGCGGACGAGACCAGCTCTGGGGCATCATTCTGCCCGGGCTCGGCACCGCGTTCGGCACCTTCCTGTTGCGCCAGCAGTTCAAGACCGTGCCCTACGCGCTCGTGGAAGCCGCCGAACTCGACGGAGCGGGGCATTGGAAGCGACTTTGGCGGGTCATCGTCCCCGTTACCACGCCCACGATCGCGACGGTTGCGCTCGTCACGATCGTGAACGAATGGAACAACTTCCTCTGGCCGCTCATCATCATCGACTCGACGAACAAGATGACGCTTCCGGTCGGCCTCAACCTGCTCAACTCGATCGAATCCGACACCGCTACCTACGGTGTCCTCATGGCGGGCGCTGTGCTCGTGATCGCTCCCGTGCTGATCGTCTTCGCCATGCTCCAGCGTTACATCGTTGCCGGCCTCACCCAGGGGGCGGTCAAGTGACTCTCATCACAAACAAGGAGGAATCCCTGATGACCACCACGATCTCTTCTCGCAGGCTTCGCCGCGGGATGGCCGCGGGAGCCGCCATCGCCGCCGCGAGTCTCGTACTCACCGGCTGCGGTCCGTCGACCGGCGGTGGCGACGACAACGGCACCGACTCCGACCTCGACTACTCGGATATCGAGCCCGCCGACTCGATCACCTTCTGGACGAACCACCCCGGTGGCTCCATCGACGTCGAGTCCGAACTCATCGAGGCTTTCGAGGAGGAGACCGGCATCTCCGTCGACCACGTCACGGCCGGCGCAAACTACGAAGAAGTCTCCGAGCGATTCCAGACTGCCCAGGCCTCCGGAGATGTCGGCGACGTCATCGTGCTCTCCGACGCCACCTGGTTCCCCAACTACCTGAACGGTTCGCTTGCGCCGCTCGACCCGCTGTTCGAAGCGATCGACGCCGACACCGGCACGTACGTCGAAGCGCTCTACACCGACTACCTCTACGAGGACCAGCACTACGGTGCCCCCTTCGCCCGCTCGACGCCGCTGTTCTACTACAACGCCGACCACTACGAAGCCGCCGGTCTGTCGGACGCACCCGAGACCTGGGAGGAGATGCTCTCGCACGCACAGGCGCTGTCGGATGCCGACACCGGTGCTTCTCCCTTCGCATTCCCACCGCAGGCCGAGTACCCGGCCTGGACGATGTCGAACCTCGTGTGGAGCCACGGAGGCGCATGGAGCGACGAGTGGGATTTCTCATCGCTGACCAGTGACGGCACTGTCGAGGCGCTTGAACTCGCGCAGGGCGTCGTCAACGACAATCTCGCGACCGTTGTCAGCGGCGACCCCGCGACCGACTTCTCGGCCGGCGCCATCAGCCAGGTCGTTGCCTCCACGGGATCGCTGGGCGGCATCCTCGAGACGGCCGATTTCGAGGTCGGCGTCGGCTTCCTGCCACTGGGCCCGACAGGGGAGAACGAAGTCGTCCCGACCGGCGGCGCCGGTCTCAGCGTTGCGGACAAGACCACGCCGGAGCGCCAGCTCGCTGCTGCGATGTTCATCGACTTCGTCACCAACGCGGAGAACACCGCGACGTTCTCCGCTGCAACCGGCTACCTGCCGGTGCGCACCGACTCCGACATGAGCGAGGTGTACTCGGAGACACCGGCATTCGAGGTCGCGGTGAACCAGCTCGAGAACGCTCGTTCGCAGGACTTCGCCCGCGTGTTCCTGCCCGGCGGTGATCTCAACCTGTCGCAGGCGCTCCAGCGCATCCTGACTTCCGATGTTGACGTTACGGATGAGCTCGAGTCACTCCAGGCAACACTGCAGGATCTCTACGACAGCGACCTCGCGCCGCTGCTGGACGAGTAATGCAACGTCGGGGTCGGGCCGTTGAGCCCGACCCCGACGACCTCACGAAGGAAGGAAGCACCCGACATGGACGTCACCCTCAGTGAAGTCGGGTTGAAATACCCCGGCGCCGATCGCAACGCCGTCGACAACTTCGACCTGCGCATCGCCGACGGCGAGTTCCTGGTACTCGTCGGACCCTCCGGCTGCGGCAAGTCGACGACGCTACGGATGCTCGCGGGGCTCGAGCTTCCGACGGAAGGCACGATTCTCTTCGGCGACGAAGACGTCACGACGACTCCCGCCGCCGAGCGTGACATCGCCATGGTGTTTCAGAACTATGCGCTCTACCCGCACATGACGGTGGAGAGCAATATGGAATTCGCGCTGAAGAATACCCGGGTGCCGAAAGCGGAGCGCAAGCGGCGCATCCTCGAGGCCGCGGAACTTCTTGATATCGACCAGTACTTGAGCAGGAAGCCGCGGCAGCTCTCCGGCGGACAGCGACAGCGAGTCGCGATGGGTCGCGCCATCGTGCGGGATCCGCAGGTGTTCCTCATGGACGAACCGCTGTCGAACCTGGACGCGAAGCTCAGGGTGCAGACCCGTACGCAGATCTCACAGTTGCAGCGCCGTCTCGGCGTTACGACCGTTTACGTGACGCACGACCAGACGGAGGCGATGACGATGGGCGATCGCGTCGTCGTCATGAACGAGGGGCGCATCGAGCAGATCGGCACGCCCAAAGAGCTCTACAACCGGCCCGAGACGCTGTTCGTCGCGAGTTTCATCGGATCCCCGACGATGAACCTGCTCCCCGGACGGGTCGAAACGGACGCCGCGGGCGCGAAGCGCGTCCGGGTCGGGCGCAACGTTCTGCCGGTTCCGACTGGATTGCGGTTCGAGCACGAGCACGTCGTGGTCGGCGTGCGGCCCGAGGATCTCGTGCTTGCCGACAGCAATGCACTCGAGGACGCAGAGCGCGAAGATCAGTTCACGATCCACATCTCGCTTGTCGAATCCGTCGGATCCGATGTGTACGTCTCCGGGACTGCCGGCGGTGCCGACGAGGAATCCCGGGTCGTCGCACGCATCGACAAAGATCTTGAGCCGACCGCGGGAGAGAAGCTGACGCTCGCAGCGGATGCGCGGCGAGTGCTGTTCTTCGACGCCGAGACGGAGCAGCTCATCGGCTCGGGTGCGTAACCGGAATTCGCTTTCGCCGTTTCAGCCTCCGCGATTCGGGAAATGCCTACTGAGCCGTGTGCTGGGTAGACGTTTTCCGAATAGTCAGAATTTCGGAATTCGGCAAATGTCTACTGAGCCGTGTGCTGGGTAGGCGTTTTCCGAATAGCGCGGTCGGCACTCCGAGGCGAGCAAGACCTCTAAGCTGATGCAGAGAGCGTTCGGAGGGGACCACATGCCGCCGGGATCACGTATTCGTCGCCGCCGGGCGGCAGCGGGCCGTCGCGTCGCGGCCGACCGACCCCTCGCATCCCGGTGGCCGCTGTCGAACCCGTTCACCTTCGGCTTCCTGTTCGCGCTCGGAGCCCTTGCCGCCATCGTCCTCGGGCTTGCGGTGTCGAACCTGTCGACCGTGATGATCTCGATCGTGCTCGCCCTCTTCGCAGCGCTGGGTCTCGACCCCATCGTGGCGCTGCTGGAACGCCGGGGTATATCTCGGGCACTCGCGATCGTCATCGTCTACGTCTCGTTCGCCCTCATCATCGTCGGAATTCTGTTGCTCATCGTGCCGCAGGTGGTTGGGCAGGTCGTGCAGTTCTTCGAGGATGCACCTGGGCTCGTCGCCGACGTGCAGCGTGCGGAGTGGTTCGCCTGGCTGCGGGAGAATCTCGGCGGCGCCATGGCCGACGGTGTTGCCCAGGTGCAGGATTTCATCACGAATCCCGGCAATATCGCATCCATCAGCGGCGGCGTCCTGCAGGTGGGCGCCACGATCGCCCAGACCGTTTCCGGTCTTGTCATCGTGCTCGTGCTGAGCCTGTACTTCCTGGCCACGCTGCCACGGATGAAGCAGTCGTTCTACCGCCTGGCTCCCGCATACTCGCGCACTCGAGTCGCCGACCTCACAGAGAAGATCACGGGGTCGATCGGCGGGTACCTGATGGGCATGGTGATCTTGGCCACACTGAACGCGCTGTTCGTCCTCGTGCTTCACCTGGCACTGCAATTGCCGTTCGCGCTGCTGCTGACGGTGCTCGCGTTCTGCATCACCCTCATCCCGTTGATCGGTTCTGTTCTCTTCTGGGGCATAGCGTCGGTCCTCGCGCTCTTCACGAGCCCCGTTGTGGCGCTGGCGTTCGCGGTCATCTATCTGCTCTACATGCAACTGGAGGCGTACTGGCTGACGCCGCGGGTCATGAACCGCACCGTTGCGGTGCCGGGAGCGCTCGTGGTCATCGGCGCACTCGTCGGAGGAACTCTGCTGGGGCTGCTGGGTGCCCTGGTCGCGATCCCGGTAACGGCTTCGCTGCTGCTCATCCTGAACGAAGTCGTGATTCCAAAACAGGACGCCAAGAGACGCAATCTAGCGTAACAAGGGGAGTTCTCCCCGGTGCGAAGTTCGACACTCTGCCATACGCTCGTAAACGCCCGGTAAATACGGCGGACGGATCGGGGGCATCCCATGGAGCAGGACGTGCGGGAGTTTCGCTACCACCACGACGCCGTCAGCCTGCGCTGGAGCGCCGTCACGCACGTCGGGATGCGAAGGCAGTTGAACGAGGACTCCTTCGACGCGTCGTTCCCCGTCTTCCTCGTGGCGGACGGGATGGGCGGCCACGCTGCGGGCGACCGAGCCAGCACACTCGCACTCAGTGCGTTCGAACGACTGCACGGTAGATCCCTGCCCGAGCCGTGTCGGGTGGAGACAGCCCTCGAACGTTCCTTCGCGGCGGTGCTCGGCTCCGGCGACACGGGGGCCGGTACAACGCTCACGGGCGCCATCGTCACGTCGACGGGGGACGGCATCTACTGGTATCTCGTGAACGTCGGAGACTCGCGCACGTATCTGCTGCAGGACGGCGTTCTCCGGCAACTGAGCGTCGACCACTCGGTCGTGCAGGAGATGATCGAGGCGGGCGAGGTCACGCGTGAGGACGCAAGGAGGCATCCGCTGCGCAACGTCATAACGCGCTCTATCGGTGGTGGTCAGGTGACCCCTCCCGATACGTGGCTCACACCGGTGCAGAGAAACCAGCGTTTGCTTGTCTGTTCAGACGGGCTCTCCGGCGAGCTCGACGATGAAGTCCTGGCGCGAGTCTTGCGATCGCATCCCTCGCCCGCTCACGCGACCGCGGAGCTGTTGCGGCTCGCGCTGGCAGCCGGGGCTCGAGACAATGTCAGCGCCGTCGTCGTCGATGTCGACGCCGTAGACCAGGACGACACGGGCTGGCAGGACACCGACCTCGATCTCGTATTCGATACCGTTCCCCGCGGTGGTAGGCCGTGAAATTCTCGTTCGCACCCGGCAGGGCGTGGTGCATTGCGCAGGAGACCGCAGTCGCGGTGTTGGACCCGGATGCGCAGATTTCCGAAGTCGAGCGTGCCCACGACATCGTCGTCAATGGAGGCGGTGCTAGCGAACTCGCGGCCGCTATCGGACCGACCGCGCTGTCACTGGTGTCCACGGCCCCCGAAGTCAACACGCTCCTGCGGTATCGGGGTGTTCCCGCCGCCGTCGATGGGGAACCGCTGAAGCCGGCCGGAACCGGGTACGGTGATGCGCCATCGCCGGAGCTGATCGAGGGCAGCGTGCTCGAATTGGGAAACACGTGCTCGTTGCTAACGGCAGCGCTGCCGTTCGCAGGCGGTGTCACCCGTGTC
>DXDC01000302.1 GCA_019115685.1 Candidatus Agrococcus pullicola | reverse complement strand
GAGCACGACAGCGCCAGCGAGGAGATCATTGTGCCGCTGCTGCTCGAAGGTGCTGCGGGGTCTCGTGTGGTGGGAGAAGAGGGAGGTGAGCGCGGCGCCTCGGGTCCGATCACCTGGTATGTGGATCCCATCGACGGGACGTCGAACTTCGCGCAGGGCATCGCATTCTTCTGCGTCGTGATCGCGGCCGAACGAGACGGTGAAATCGTGGCGGGGGTTGTGTACGACCCGATCGCGGGGCACATGTTCACCGCACACGACGGCGGCGCGTTTCTCAACGGCGAGCCCCTCGACACCGGCGCTGCGCTCGGGGCCGAAGCGGCCACGCTCATCACGGGGTATCCGACCGCGGCGGATATCGCCCGCGATGGCCGCGAAACGCTCGCAGACTTCGGGCAGCTCGTGGAGTCGTTCAGCTCTCTGCGGCGCACCGGCTCCGGTGCTCTGACGATCGCGCACGTCGCGGCAGGTTGGGCCGACAGCGCATTCGGCTCATCGGTGAACCCGTGGGATGTCGCCGCGTCGATGCTCATTCTGCGGCGAGCGGGAGGCGAATATCGACCCCTTCGGTTCGGCGGGGAAGCGCAGGCCGATCATCACGCGCCGGGGTTCGTGGCACTCCGCAGAGGGGCCTCCTATCCCGCGCTGGAGGCGGTGGCCGAGCGAGTCTCTCGCCGAAGAGGAACCTGAGCATGACCGCCAAACGGCGCCCCGTCACCATCCACGAGGTGGCGGCACGCGCAGGAATCTCGAAATCGCTCGCGTCGCGCGCCCTGCGCGGCGAGCGAGGAGTCGCCGACGAAACGCGCCGTCGCATCCACACGGCTGCAGCCGAGCTGGGGTACAGGATCAATTCGGCAGCCCGTTCACTCGCTCACGGTCGTTCGGGGATCGTAGGAGTCGTCGTCAACGACATCGGCAACCCGCATTTCGCCGGTGTTGTCGCCGGTGCCGAATTGGAGGCTCGGGAGCGTGGGCGCAGGGTCATCCTGGGGCACGGTGCCGGATCTCCAGGTGAGTTGTCTCGGCAGGTCGAAACCCTGCTCGAGCTGCGTGTCGACGGTATCGTCGTCATCAGCTCGTGGGTACCCCGCGAAGTGCTGGAGACAGCGGCCGAGACGACGCCTGTCGCGGTCGTCGCACGGCTGAACGACCCGCTTGATGCGGTCGACACCATCGCCGGTGACGATGTCCGCGGAGCGCGTATGGCCGCTGAACACCTACTGGCGGTCGGATGCCGCAGCCTTGGCTACGTGACCCGCTCCACCAGTGTGACGAGCGAGGCGCGCTTCGATGGCTTCTTTGCTGCGCTCTGCCAGATCGGGCTCGAGCCGGTCGTGCATCGGATACCGCACGGCGATGACGCGGCCATCGCCGAGGTGCTCCATTCCGGTGTCGACGGAATACTCGCGAACAACGATCTCACGGCTGTCGAGATCTTCCGAGTCGGGCGTGAGCACGGCATCGACGTTCCCGATCGAGCTGCCACGGTGGGGTATGACGATACGCCGTTGGCGCGCCTCGTGACACCGGGGCTCACAAGCGTGAACCAGCCGCAGCGGGCGATGGGTCGCCGTGCCATCGAATGCATCGCCGAGCGGCAGGAAGGGCGAACCGACCCGGTGCGAGCCCTCTACGAACCGAAACTGGTGGTGCGGGCCAGCACCGCGGCGTTCGACAGGGGAGTGGTTCCTCGATAGCCGCCCGCACCGGGTCGGGCGCGGCGAAGGCGGAGAATCGAAAGCGGGCGTCAACGCTCTGTTTCGCCGTGCTGACGCAGATGCTCGCGCGCGAAGTCGAGCGTCTCGGAGAGCAGGCGCAGGCGATCGCGATCGGTCTTCGCCTTTCTGGTTTTGATCTCGGCGACGATCTGGCCGTCCCAGTCGTGCTCGACCAGCCACTCCAGCACCTCGGCGACAGGTTCGTTGCCGTGACCTGGCAGCAGGTGCTCATCGAAGACTTTGCTGTCGTGCTGCGCGACGCCATCCGTCAAGTGGATGTGGCGCAGCTTCTTCGGCCCGAGATCCTGTGCGAGTTCCATCGAGTCGCGGCGCGACAGCGCGCAGTGCGAGAAGTCGAGCGTCGCGTGCTCCACATCCATCTCGCTGGGATCGGTGCTGGGGATGTATGCCCGCTGGTTCCGCTCGCCCGTCCGCCACGGGAACATGTTCTCAACCGCGATGATGACGTCGTATCGGGCCTCCGTGTCGCGTACGACGCGCTCGAACTCGAGTGCGTAGCGGCCCTGCCAACGGAATGGCGGATGCACGACGACGGTCGAGCATCCCAGTTCCGCCGCGAGCTCGGCAGATTTCTCGAGCTTGATCGCCGGGCCACGGCCCCACACCATCGTCGTCAGCAGCAGCGTCGGCGCGTGCACCGCCATGATCTGCTGGTCGTATTCGGATGAGAGTTCTCGCAGGCGGGAGGCGCTGCGCGTCTTGGCATCCGTGGTCACCATCACCTCGACACCGTCGAAGCCGGTCTCGGCACTCAACCGGAAGCCGTCCTCAACACCTTTCGGGAAGACGCTGATCGTGGAGAGACCTACGGGGATCATGGTTTCCAAACTACGCCTGTTCATTGAACTCCTGCCAAACGGCACGTACGCGGAAGCGAACGCGTCGGTCGTAGACTGATAGGCATGGCCGAGATCGACATCAAGCCGCGTTCGCGCGCGGTGACCGACGGAATTGAAGCGACGACCTCCCGGGGCATGCTCCGGGGCGTCGGTATGGGCGACGACGACTGGGACAAGCCGCAGATCGGCATTGCCTCCAGCTGGAACGAGATCACGCCCTGCAACCTTTCGCTGAACCGACTTGCGCAGGGCGCCAAAGAGGGCGTCCACGGCGGTGGCGGATACCCGCTGCAGTTCGGCACGATCTCCGTCTCCGACGGCATCTCGATGGGGCACGAGGGCATGCACTTCTCGCTCGTCAGTCGCGAGGTCATCGCAGACAGCGTCGAGACCGTGGTCATGGCGGAACGCCTCGACGGCACCGTGCTGCTCGCCGGCTGCGACAAGTCGCTGCCCGGCATGCTCATGGCCGCTGCACGACTCGAACTGGCGAGCGTTTTCGTCTACGCCGGCTCGATCGCTCCCGGTCGGGTGAAGCTCTCGGACGGCACCGAGCGCGAGATCACCATCATCGACTCGTTCGAAGCGGTCGGTGCCTGCAAGGCCGGCAGGATGAGCGAATCCGATCTCAAGAAGATCGAGTGCGGGTTCGCGCCGACCGAAGGTGCGTGCGGCGGCATGTACACGGCGAACACGATGGCCTGCATCGCGGAAGCGCTCGGGATGAGCCTGCCGGGCTCGTCCACGCCGCTCTCGGCCGACCGTCGACGCGACATGTACTCCCACCGATCCGGCGAAGCCGTCGTGAACCTGCTCCGTCAGGGCATCACGACCAAGGACATCCTGACGAAGAAGGCGTTCGAGAACGCCGTGACCGTCGCGATGGTGCTCGGCGGCTCCACCAATGCGGTGCTGCACCTGCTCGCGATCGCACGTGAGGCCGGAGTGGAGCTGACACTTGACGACTTCACCCGCATCGGTCAGAAGTCTCCCCACCTAGCCGACGTCAAGCCGTTCGGCCAGTACGTCGCGCAGGACTTCGACCGCGTCGGCGGGATGCCCGTGGTCATGAAACGGCTCCTGGACGCCGGTCTCCTCCACGGTGATGCGCTCACTGTGACCGGCAAGACGCTCGCCGAGAACCTGGCCGAGCTCGACCCGGAGCCGATCGACGGCAAGGTCGTGCGCGACCTCGACGACCCTATCCACGCCACGGGCGGCCTCACGATCCTGGGCGGCTCGCTCGCTCCCGAAGGCGCAGTAGTGAAGACAGCGGGCTTCGACGCGGAGGTGTTCGAGGGTCCCGCGCGCGTGTTCGAACGCGAGCGCGAGGCCCTGGACGCCCTTACCGAGGGTGCGATCGAGGCGGGTTCTGTCGTCGTCATCAGATACGAGGGGCCCAAGGGCGGACCGGGGATGCGCGAGATGCTCGCCATCACCGCGGCGATCAAGGGCGCGGGACTCGGCAAAGATGTACTACTGTTGACGGACGGACGATTCTCAGGCGGCACAACCGGCCTGTGCATCGGCCATATTGCACCGGAAGCGGTCGACGCAGGCCCGATCGCCTTCCTGCGCGATGGAGACATTATTCGTGTCGACATCGCCGCTCGCACACTCGACTTACTCGTCGACGACGCAGAGCTCGCCTCCCGGCGTGAAGGTTGGGAGCCGCTGCCACCGCGCTACACGCGCGGAGTCCTCGCCAAGTATTCCAAGCTGGTGAAGAGCGCCGCTCACGGCGCGATCACCGGGTAAACGCGAACGAACGATATCGACATGACTCATCCACGCCCCGCGCCGCCCAAGTCGGCGCCGAAAGTGCTGACCGGATCCGGCGCGATTCTGAAATCACTCGAACTCCTCGGTGTGAAAGACGTTTTCGGCCTGCCCGGCGGCGCGATCATCCCGTTCTACGACGAACTCATGCAGCAGGACACGATTCGCCACATCCTCGTCCGGCACGAACAGGGTGCCGGTCACGCTGCCGAGGGCTACGCCTCATCGACCGGGAAGGTCGGCGTCGCACTTGCAACGTCCGGACCCGGTGCCACGAATCTCGTCACCGCGATCGCCGATGCCTTCATGGATTCCGTTCCCATGGTCGCGATCACCGGTCAGGTGTTCAGCCATCTCATGGGGACCGATGCCTTTCAGGAAGCGGACATCTCGGGCATTACGATGCCGATTACGAAGCACTCCTTCCTCGTCACGCGTCCCGAAGACGTCCCGCGCGTCATGCAGGAGGCGTTCCACATCGCTTCGACAGGGCGCCCCGGCCCCGTACTCGTGGACGTCACCAAGGACGCGCAGCAGAATTCGGCACCGTTCGTCTGGCCGGAGCGGATCGAACTCCCCGGTTATCGCCCGGTGACGAAGGCGCACGGCAAGCAGATCGTCGCCGCAGCAGAACTGCTCATCGCCGCCGAACGTCCGATCCTGTACGTGGGCGGCGGCACGGTGCGGTCGCGGGCATCCGAAGAGGTCCTGCGGCTGGCGGAACTCAGCGGAGCACCCGTCGTGACGACGCTCATGGCACGCGGAGCCTTCCCCGACTCCCACAAGCAGCACCTCGGCATGCCCGGCATGCACGGCACGGTGCCCGCCGTGCTCGGTCTGCAGGAGAGCGACCTCATCATTTCGCTCGGTGCTCGCTTCGATGATCGCGTGACCGGCAAGGTCAGTGAGTTCGCACCTGCGGCGAAGATCGTGCACATCGACATCGACCCCGCGGAGATCTCGAAGATTCGTACGGCGGATGTGCCCATCGTCGGTGACGTGCGGGCGGTCGTCAACGACCTGATCGAGGCGTATGCGGAGCGTTCGGAGGCCGGAACGGCGAGCCAGGAAGCCTGGTGGCAGCGTCTGGACGAGCTGCGCGAACGATTCCCGCTCGGATACACCCCGACGAGCGACGGACTGCTCTCGCCGGAGCACGTGATCGAACGCATCGGCGCGCTGACAGGACCCGAGGCGATCTACGCCGCCGGTGTCGGACAGCACCAGATGTGGGCGGCGCAGTTCATCAAGTACGAGCGTCCGAACTCGTTCCTGAACTCCGGTGGCGCCGGAACGATGGGGTACGCGGTACCAGCCGCCATGGGCGCAAAAGTCGCCGAGCCGGAACGCACCGTGTGGGCGATCGACGGCGATGGCTGTTTCCAGATGACGAATCAGGAGTTGGCGACCGCGACGCTCAACAACATCCCGATCAAGGTCGCGATCATCAACAACTCGTCGCTCGGTATGGTGCGGCAGTGGCAGAACCTGTTCTACGACGGACGCTACTCGTTCACGGACCTCGAGACCGGACACGGCCAGAAGATGGTGCCCGACTTCGTGAAGCTGGGTGAATCGTACGGAGCACTGTCGATTCGCGTCACGAAGGAAGAAGAGGTGGATCCCGCGATCGAGCTCGCGCTGAAGACGAACGATCGGCCCGTGGTGATCGACTTCATCGTCTCCGCGGACTCGATGGTGTGGCCCATGGTGCCGCAGGGCGTCTCGAACTCATTCGTGCAGTACGCCAAGGATCACAGCCCCGAGTGGGAGGAGGAGTAATGTCCCACGTTCTCTCGCTACTCGTCGAAGACAAGCCGGGTCTGCTGACCCGTGTCGCAGGGCTCTTCGCGCGCCGCGGCTTCAATATCGAATCCCTCGCGGTCGGGAAGACCGAGGTCCCGGGCCTCAGCCGCATCACCGTGGTCGTCGATGTCGAGGATCTGCCGCTCGAGCAGGTGACGAAGCAGCTGAACAAGCTGGTCAACGTCGTCAAGATCGTCGAACTGGATCCGGGCGCATCCGTGCAACGAGAACACTTGCTCATCAAGGTTCGGGTGGATGCTGCAACCCGTGCTCAGGTGCTCGAAATCATCAATCTGTTCCGTGCGCGTGCCGTTGACGTGACGACGGACGCGCTCGTGATCGAGGTGACCGGCGACACTGCGAAGTGCCAGGCGCTCGTGAAACTGCTCGAGCCGTTCGGCATCAAGGAAATCGCGCAGTCCGGCCTGCTCGCGATCGGTCGCGGATCCAAGTCGATCTCCGAGCGCGCGCTCAGGCACTAACCACGAACAAACTACGAGAGAGGAATCACCATGACAGACGTCGTGTACGACGCGGACGCTGATCTCAGCGTCATCCAGCAGAAGAAGGTAGCGGTCATCGGCTACGGCTCGCAGGGGCACGCGCAGGCACTGAATCTGCGCGATTCGGGAGTCGACGTCCGCGTCGGTCTGCAGCCGAACTCGAAGTCTCGCCAGAAGGCAGAGGAGGCCGGCTTCACGGTCGGCACGCCGCGCGAGGTTTCCGACTGGGCGGATGTCATTGTCATCCTTGCGCCGGATCAGCACCAGCGCGGTCTGTACGCAGACGAGGTCGCTCCCGCGCTCAGCGAGGGCAAGACCATTCTGTTCAGCCACGGCTTCAACATCCGCTTCGGCTACATCGAGGCACCGGAAGGTGTCGACGTCGTGCTCGTCGCCCCTAAGGGTCCCGGCCACACGGTGCGCCGCGAGTACGAGGCAGGTCGCGGCGTTCCCGTTATCGCGGCCGTTGAAGTCGACGCTACGGGTACGGCATGGGACACCGCATGGTCGTACGCCAGCGCAATCGGTGGCCTGCGGTCCGGCGGCATCAAGACGACCTTCACGGAAGAGACCGAGAGCGACCTGTTCGGCGAGCAGGCCGTACTCTGCGGTGGCGTCTCCGCGCTCGTGCAGAACGGTTTCGAGGTGCTGACCGAGGCCGGCTACCAGCCCGAAATCGCCTACTTCGAGGTGCTCCACGAGCTCAAGCTCATCGTCGACCTCATGTGGGAGGGCGGCATCGCTAAGCAGCGCTGGTCAGTTTCCGATACGGCAGAGTACGGCGATTACGTCTCTGGCCCGCGCGTCGTCGACGAGCGCGTCAAGGAGAACATGCAGGCAGTGCTCGCCGACATCCAGTCGGGTGCGTTCGCGAAGCGCTTCATTGATGACCAGGATGCCGGCGCCCCCGAGTTCAAGGCGCTGCGAGAGAAGACAGAGGGTCACTCGATCGAGGCAACGGGACGCAAGCTGCGGGGCATGTTCGCCTGGACCCAGCCCGACGCCGACTACACGGACGGTTCGGCAGCGCGCTAACGCCTCCCGACCAGTTTCGAGGGTGCGAAAAACTTCGAAGCGTGAC
>DXDC01000301.1 GCA_019115685.1 Candidatus Agrococcus pullicola | reverse complement strand
GTCACGCTTCGAAGTTTTTCGCACCCTCTTGGTAGTTGGCGCGGCACGGTTTCGGCGCCCGGATCGCGTTACCTGCTGTTAACTTGCAGGCGCCATGATGTGCGTATGCATTCCACCCTTGTGCGTCGGCTGCTCCCCGCATGAGCAGAACCGACATCCTCAAGAGCGCGTCACAGTCAGCTGAGACGCCAGCTGCAACGGTTGAAAGGACGCTGCGCAGCCCCCTCGCAGGGCTTCCCGTCAGCGCTCGCACGAGGAGCCTCATCGAGTGGCTCGTCGTTGTCGTGGCCGTTTACGTGCTCATCACTGCTGTCTCCGGTATCGGGTCCGGGTTCAAAATGGCAGTGGGTGAACAGGCTGGGGAACTGTTCCAGTTCGCAGCGAATCCGTTCGTCGGGCTCGTCATCGGCATCCTTGCAACGGTGCTGACGCAGTCATCCTCGACTACGACGGCCATAACGGTCGGGATGGTCGCCGGTGGTCTGCCCATCGAGATCGCGATTCCGATCCTGCTGGGCGCCAATATCGGAACGACCGTCACATCGACTCTTGTCAGCTTGGGCATGGCGCGAGACAAAGAAGTGTTCCGCCGGGCTTTCGGTGCGGCGAGCGTGCACGACATGTACAACCTGCTGTCGGTACTGATCTTCCTTCCGCTGGAGCTGATGTTCGGTATTCTGCAGCACACCTCCGACTGGCTCGCCGCTCAGACGGGAGGCTCTGACGGAGGACCGGTCGCGGCCGTCTTCGCAGCGATCGGAGCGGGTGTCACGGCCTTCACCGAGCCCGGTGTGAACGCGTTGCAGTGGGCGGTGAGCCCGCTCCCGGACGTCTGGGCCGGAGTCGTGCTGATTCTGCTCGGCGTCGTGCTCATCCTGGCGGTCATCAACCTCATCGGCAAGTTGCTCAAGGTGCTGCTGGTCGGGCGAGCCGAAAAGGTGTTCCACACTGCGATCGGTCGCGGCCCCATGAGCGGGATCCTTTCCGGCACGCTCATCACGGTCATGGTGCAGTCGTCTTCCACGACGACGAGCCTCGCGGTGCCGCTCGTCGGTTCCGGCAAGTTCTCCGTCAAGCAGATCTTCCCCTTCACGGTCGGGGCCAATATCGGCACCACGCTGACAGCGCTCATCGCAGCCTTCGCATTCACAGGGGTCGAGGGCCAAGCCGCGCTGCAGGCAGCGTTCGTGCACGTGCTGTACAACCTGTTCTGCGCGATGGTGATCTTCGGGATCCCGTTCCTGCGGCCCATCCCGGTGGCGGCGGCCCTGTGGCTTGCGCGGATCGGCGCCGAGAACAAACTCTTCGTCGTTGCATGGGTGCTCGGCGTATTCCTCGTCGTCCCGGGCCTCCTGCTGCTCGCCACGGTGCTGCTGTGACGAACGAGGAGGAGGCGGTGAACGGCCGGGACGAAATCCCCGACTCGCTCGAGCAGCAGCTGGAGCGGCTGCTCGAGGACGCCGAATTCACCGTGGCCTCACTGCGCCGAGAGCTTGACGGCGCGCGGAGTCGGCGCGAGCGGGAGGCCATGCTCAGAGAGCAGCACGCGGAGATCGACCGCCTGCGCGAGCACCTCGCCGAAGCGCAGGTTCACTGGGGCGCGGTGCGGGAGTTCTTCGAAGCTGCGCTGCGTGAGCTGAACAGTGATCAGCAGAACGACGAGTCCTCCGGAGAGGGATAGGGTCGATCGTTTCGGTGGCGCTAGTGCTGACCGGATGAGTGGATCGGTGTGCCCTGCATGCGTCCCCTCGTGTTCTCGGAGCCGAAGAGTTCGAGCTGAATGGCGAGTCGCGCTCACAAAATGCCGGATTTACTTAATCGCTGAAGTACACTCGAAAGTACACAGCAATCGTCGAAAACTACTGACTCTCTACCGCTTCTAAGTAATGCAAGCGTGGCCTACGACGTTGTGGGCCATTGCGGTAGAAGGTGAAGAATGCCTGAGTTAGGATTCGACGCGGTCGAACATCAGGAAGTATCAAAGTGAAGGCGATATCGATTCACCCTCCGAGACTCGAGCAGGTGGGAAACAATGCGCGCGTGAGTTGTGTGGTGGATGAAGCTGGTGAGGAGAAGGTGGTCACCTTTGATGTCGACAGCGCCTGGGGCGAGTTCCTCGTAACGGAAAACGTCAACGCATACCTGATAGCGCTACTTCCGTACGCGATGCGAAACAGCGCGGACATCAGGCTTTTAGCGCCCGTCAGTGCGGACCTTCTGCACTCCATCGAAGAGTTCCTTGTGCCGCATTTGGCGAAATACGACGATCGATTGCATCCCACGAAGATTCATGCCGAAGCCCTGCAGCACGGTGCTCTGGACAACGCAGGAGCTGTCGGCACTGGAATGAGCATGGGCGTCGACAGCTTCTTCACTGTCTCGAAGTATCTAGCCCCAAAGTACCGAGACTTCAAACTGACGCACCCCTTTGTCGAGCAGGTAGGCGACCTGGTCGAAGATCGACTGAGCACGAGGCATAAGCGGAACGTCAACGAGCGGACTATCGATGAGGTCGCCGATGCATTGAACCTGCCGGTCGTGTATGCCTACTCCAATGTTCGGCAACTGTTCCGAATGAGGCACTACTACACGCACACGTACACCTCCATGTTTTTCGTGCACATGCTGAACAAACTGTTCGATACGTACTTCTATTCATCCACAGTCGATTTCGGCAGCTTCAGCCTTGCTGATAGCTCAAGGCACGACGCCTCGCACCATGAGTTGCTATCGCTTCAAGCTCTGAGCACGAGGTCGCTGACACTCCTTTCCGGAGGGGCCGCGAGTAGCAGGATCGAAAAGACTCAAGCGCTTAGAGACTTTCAGCCTGCTCGCGATTACTTACGGGTCTGTCTCTTCGAGGAGTTCAATTGCATGACGTGTTGGAAGTGCCGCCGGACG
Source organism: Candidatus Agrococcus pullicola (assembly GCA_019115685.1). Classification (GTDB taxonomy): domain Bacteria; phylum Actinomycetota; class Actinomycetes; order Actinomycetales; family Microbacteriaceae; genus Agrococcus; species Agrococcus pullicola. The sequence goes on along the minus strand of DXDC01000301.1, from coordinate 1,093 downwards.
CTGCTCACGATGGACATGCAGGACACACTCGCTGATTTTGGCAAGGTTATGGATGTTGAGCGATACCGAGAGAACAGAGAGCACTATCTGGCGTGGCTGGTGAAGGCGTTCCGCGAATCTCCCGATGGCGTAAGCATCAGGGAGCTGCATACCTTCTTCACCCAGGAGCACCCCGAGGCCATGCGAAGAATTGAAGCACTGTACGCAGAAGTTCGCGCCGCTCGGTTCCAGCCGATGAAGAGACCGAGACGCTTCACCGTTGCGCATGACGTCCGCAAAGTGAATCCCTTTGAGCCTGAGCAACTCTTCGGCGCGGGCAGAGCCGCTGGCAAGACGATTGAAGCGGGTGCAACGATCTTCTTCGATGAAATCGTCACTGTCATGGGTCGTAAGTATCTGAGGACTCGGCGGGACTCTCACCTGAAAGCCGATCTAGCGATCGCAATGGACGCTCTTACTGAAACCAGGAATACAAAGGGGCGGGCACGCAAGTCAGCCTCGGCCGCTGTCCATGGTTGAGGGCGCTGCCTTTCAGTCTGTAGTCCGCAAACTGTTCCCAAACAATCAATGAACCCGTTACAGTGCTCCAATGCGAATACTCGCGACGGGGAGTGGGAAATCCGTTGAGCGGGTGACGGGCGTGAGCGTCCTGTGGACGGTCGCGAAGGATTGTGCGGGCGGTGTGGAGCGCCGCTCGGAGCGATTCCCGGAACACGGGGAGTGGGAAATCTGTGGAGCGGGTGACGGGAATCGAACCCGCGCCGGCTGCTTGGGAAGCAGCAGTTCTACCATTGAACTACACCCGCGAATCGCGATGCCGGAGCATCGGACAGCCTCCAGCATAGTCGAGAATGAACACGGATGATGCGGATGCGCGCCGGGCTAGGCTTGAAGCAGAACTTCGACCCTCGGGAGTACACATGAGCAATGCAGGCCCTGTTGGTATCTTCGGCCCCGTCGATCCGGCGAGGACGAGCGCGTGGGCCGCACTCGAGTCGCACGCGAAGACACTGCGGCCGGAGCTACGGGAGTGGTTCGCCGATGATCCCGATCGCGCAGAACGGCTCACCCGCACCGCGGCGGATCTGCGAGT
>DXDC01000300.1 GCA_019115685.1 Candidatus Agrococcus pullicola | reverse complement strand
GTACTACACCCACCCCGCGACATAACGTTCGCTACAGAGTGAGCAACCCGGGATCTCCAGGTATTGATTACACTACATGTGCAATCAATCCATGTCACTTCTCTGCGCTGCTCTTCGGGCTGAAAAGGTCGCGCGAGATGGGAGTAATCTCCCCCGGCGCAAGCTGCCGACTTTTGCGGCTCAAGGGGTGCAGGTAGTCCGAGCCCGATGCCGTTACGAGCACCCGGGAGCCGATTTAGCCGTAGCTGAGCGAGGTTGGAGCTATCGGAGAATTCAAAGCGTCCAGGGGACTTACAACGCAACAACCGTCCGGAGGGAGTCCTTGACGTCACGCCTGACGAGGGTCAGATCATGCACAGGCGAAGTCACCGTCGGTTTGCACTACCCGTGGCGGTCGCAACGCTCACCAGAACGAAGGCAAGCATCGTCGGAATCGCCAGAGCTACGGCCATACCCAGGCTGCCCGCCAAGGTGAACCCGACCCCGGCGATGAACGCTCCGACGAACACGCCCAAGCTCATACCGGCGGCATTGATGCTGAACGCGGGAGTAGTGACGGCACCGCCTCGTCCGGCGATCAGCGTTGTGACGAGTGCGGCCACTATCGCGTGACTGAACCCCATTAGCGCCGTTGCGGTCAAGGCTAGCGGGAGCAGGTCGGTCGTGAACACGGTGAGCACGGCGATGGTAGCGCCGGCGAGTCCGACGTTGAGAAGCCGGCGCTGGTTGCTTACGGTGGTTCTGGCCCACCGCCCCGCCAGGTAGTTGCCGGAAAAGAACGCGGCGCCGCTAAGGGTCCAGACAAGCGTGAACGCGACAGGCTCAAGGCCGAACCGCTCGTTGAAGTGCAGCGCGAGAAAGGCGAGGTAGCCCATAAACGACGACGTGCGCAGGAAAGCCACGCCGATCAGCGAGAGCAGGTCGCTGCGTCTCCGAAGCTGCACGAAGGCCTGCACATAAGGCATTGTTGTGCCTGCCTGGGTACGCGGTTTGCGATGAGGCCGCAGGAAGAGTACTGCGATAGCCGCCGCGGCCATTGCAGTTATCCACAGGGTGCCGTGCCACCCGTTCCACAAGCCGATCACACCGATAATCGGCCCCGCGAGAACTGCGGCCAGTGATTGCGTTGCCGTCACTATGGTCGCCGCTCGTCCGGAGTCGCCTTCTCGCGGGTATGTCGTGGTCGCGATACGGAGCAGTGCGGGAGTGAGAATCGCGGTTGAGACCCCGATGCCGAGACAGAAGAGCACGAGCGCGGAAAGCGTGCCGAGGGTTGCGATGAGGCTCGTGACCGACAGCACGAAGAGACTGATAGCCGTCGTGTACGGAGCCGACCAGCGAGCAATGAGCGGAGCCAAGGCTACGCCGACAACGAGCGCGGCGACACCGCCGAGCCCTCTGAGCACGCCGATCAGCGAGGCATCTTGCCCTGAGGTTTCTGCAATTGCTACGAGGAAGGTGGAGTAGATCGTGAAAGGGAACAGGCTGATCACGGCAGCAAGCAGTACGGGCCACAGCGCAAGGATGATTACATGATCCGCTGTTGGCCGAGCGCGAGGTGCACGGTGTGGTCGAGGCATGGAATGGCGAGTGGTGGTGCAGCGAACCAGCGGCTCACTGCACCACCGTCATCGTCTAACGGCGTTCCGTGTAATCCCGGAGGTACTCGGCGAATCCTTCGAGTCCGTCGATGTTGCGCGGGCTGGAGATGGCCTCGTTGTAATCGAGAATGTAGAAATCGTCGTTCACAACAGCAGGGAGTGTCGCCGTGGTGGGGTTGTTCTGCAAGAACTCGATCTTCTCCTCGGCAGGCTGATCCTGGTAGTCGAGGATGATGATCACCTCGGGCTCAGCCTCGACAACAGCCTCCCAGCTCGTCTCTGTCCACCGAGCCTCGACATCCCCGAATATGTTGACGCCGCCGGCGAATCGGATGATGTCGTTGGGGGGAACCTGCTGCGCTGCAGTGAACGGCTTGTCGGTGCCGAAATCGTAGAGGAATACCCTGATGGGCTCCCCTTCCGGCGTTTGCTCCTCGACCGTCGCAACGCGTTCCCGGTATTCGGCGATCAGCTCTTCTGCGCGATCCTCGACTCCGAAGATCTGTCCGAGCCGATCTAGATCGGTGTAGAGCCCCTCGAAGGGAGTGTGCTGCTCCGGAAATCCTGGATAGTTGAAGCACGACTCGGAATGCATGAAACTCTGAATGCCGAGAGTATCCAGGATTTCGGGGGTGATACCGCGCTCGTCCGAGAAGCCGGAGTTCCATCCGGCAAGGACGAAGTCCGCGTTCGCGTCCACGACGAGTTCACGATTGAGCAGATCGTCGGAGAGGAATTCAACCTGCTCGTATTCCTCTGCCCACGGCGATTCGTTGACCGGCGGGTTCGCCGGCGGCAACACGTAACCGTGCACATGTTCTGTGAGTCCAAGCGCGAACATTTTGTCGGCGCTGCCTCCCTCGTAGACGACAGCGCGCTGAGGTGTCGTGTACTCGACTGGCTCGCCGCAACGGTTCACAGTGACCGTCGAGGACGCTGACTCCCCATTCTCCGGTGCCTCGATCTCCGCCCCGCAGCCAGTAAGCACCGTGGCGACGGCGGCCGCCGACATCATCGCCGTAACTCTTGCCCGTCGTTGTTTCAATCGTGGTGTCATCACCGTATTCCTTTCATCTGCGACTCAGGGACTCTTGTTCACCGTCGACGGCGAACAGCAACTGCGGATCACCCGTTATCGGATGCCGGACAACCGAGACCGGGACACCGAATACCTCGGCGATCAGAGCCTCGGTCAGAACTTCCTGCGGTGCTCCGCTGGCGAACAGTCGCCCTTCGGAGAGCACGCCGATCCGATCACAAGTCGCGGCGGCGAGGTTTAGATCGTGAAGCACGATCACGACAGTCAATCCGCAGCGGCGCAGATACCCGAGCAACTGAATCTGATGTCGCAAGTCGAGGTGATTGGTCGGCTCATCCAAGATCAGAATGCTCGGCTGCTGCACGAGTGCACGGGCGATGAGAACACGCTGCTTCTCACCACCGGAGAGATCGAGAATGCCGCGCGAAGCGAGCTCCAGCACATCCATCTGCTGCATCGCTTGTACGCACAGATCGTGTTCCTCATCGGTCAGCGGCTCGTTTCCGCGCTTATGGGGTGAACGACCGAGCGCGACGATCTCCTCGACCGTGAAATCGAAATCTGCACTACCTTCCTGCGTAAGTGCTGCGATTCGCTGTGCGCTTTCGCGAAGAGGCAGCTGCCAGAGATCTGCCTCGCCAACCCTCACTACGCCACTCGTCGGCTTGAGAGCCCGGTACACGCAGCGCAGCGCCGTCGATTTCCCAGAGCCGTTGGGACCGACGAGACCGACGACCTCACCGGAGGGAACTCGGAGGCCGAGCCGATCAACGAGGTTCCGCCCGTCGATGGTGACGGTGAGATCCTTGACGAGCAGGTCCATCATTTGCCCCCGAACACGTAGCCTTTACGGCGCATCAGATAGATGAACACAGGAACGCCGATGAGTGCGGTCAGAACCCCCAGCGGAAGTTCGCGGGGCGCTACGAGGACGCGGGCCAACAGATCCACCCACACCATGAGAATGGCACCGATGAACGGGGCTACGAGCAGCAGTCGAGCGTGCGTCGCTCCGATCAGCATGCGCGTGATGTGGGGGATGACCAGCCCGACGAAGCCGATCGTTCCGCTCACCGCGACCATTGCCCCGGTCATGACTGCGGTCACGACGAAAAGCCCCTTTCGGGCGCGCATGGAGTCGATCCCGAGGCTCGCAGCGGTCTCATCGCCCAGCGACATGACATCGAGCGGACGGCTGTAGCGGTGCAAGGTGATGATCCCCACGAACACGAACAACGCAGCAAGCGGTATCGACCCCCAGGTCGCAGCTCCGAACGACCCCATCGTCCAGAACAGCACCGTGCCGGTCGCCTCGCTGGTTGGAGCGAAGTAGATCATCACGCTCATGATCGCCTGAAACCCGAAGGACAGCGCAACGCCGGTCAACACGAGTCGAAGCGGGCTGACCCCGACCTTGCCGTATGCGATCCCATACACGAGCAGCGTTGCTCCCATAGCCCCTATGAACGCTCCAACCGAAACCGCATAGATCCCGAGCACGGACAATGCACCGAGCAACGAGACCGATACGGCCCCTACCGACGCCCCGGATGAGACCCCGAGAATGTACGGATCCGCGAGCGCGTTCCGCACCAAGGCTTGAATCGTCGCCCCCACCGCCGCCAATCCGGCTCCAACCACGACCGCGAGAAGCACCCTGGGCGTACGAATCTGCCAGATGATCTGATACCTGGTTACTTCGTCCGGCAAGATGCTACCGCCCGTCACCGCGGCCCACAGGTAGCGAGCCGTGTCAGTCGGCGGCACGATCGCGGAGCCCAGACCAATAGCGAGGAACACGGAAACGACGAGGATCGCGGTGAGCCCGATCAGCAGCAGAACCATACTTCCGGGCCTCTGAAACCACGATCGACGGTCTACCGTTGCGGATGGGTCCCCTGTCGGGGCTTGATGCTGGATGATCACGAGTTGGTGGTACCGCTCTAGCTATGCATAATGACAATCATTTCTATCAACTGCTACGAGTCGGGTCAAATGTGCGTGCGCAAGCCTTCGACCGTCGCGGCCGGGCATCACGCGGTCTTCATCGGAAAAGAGACATGGCCTCGGCCTATCAACCCGCTGAACAAGCTCAGATCCCAGTCATCGGAACACCCTCGGGCGTCCATGAGTGACCGCGAGTGGATCTTTTGGTGCGGTACCTCGAAAGGGCTGCCTACTCGGCGAGCGTGATCACGATCTTCCCGTGCACGTGCCCCTCGCGCAGCAGTTCCATCGCTTCGTGGATGCGTTCGAGCGGGAACGTCGCGGCGATGGGCACCCGCAGCTCCCCTGCAGCGATCAAGTCCGTTATGCGCTCGAGCGCACCCGGAGTGGCGTGTCCGCCACCGACGGCTCGAACGCCCGCCGGCGGGTTCTGCGATGCGATCGTCACGATGCGTTCGACGGGGACACCGAGGCTCACCGCCGCGCTCGCGGTGTCAGAGCCGTGCAGATCGACCGCTGCCGTGACCCCATCGGGCGCCAGATCACGGACACGCTCGACGAGACCTTCTCCGTACGTCACGGGCTCGACACCGAGGCCACTGAGGAATCCGGCCGTGGACGCCGACCCCGTTCCGAGGACACGAGCACCTGCGTGCCTCGCAAGCTGCCCCGCGAAGATGCCGACACCACCCGCTGCTCCCCCTACCAGCACCGTGTCACCCGAACCGACAGCTGTCGTGCTGATCGCCGCATCCGCGGTTCTCCCCGCGATCACCAGCGTGCTCGCGGTCGCATCATCGACGCCCTCTGGCGTACGCAGCAGGGTCTCGGATTCCGGATCGATCACGACGTAGTCGGCTACCGCGCGCCCGCGAGCGCCACCGTACACGCGATCGCCAACGGTGAACTCCGAAACGCCCTCGCCGACTTCGTCGACGACACCGGCGAAGTCGTTGCCGAAACCGCTCGGCAGCGATACGCCGAACATCTCTGCGAGATCTGGCGCAGCGGCGATCTTCCAGTCGACGGGATTCAACCCAGCGGCAGTAACCCTTACCCGTACCTGCCCTTTGCCTGCGTGCGGATCCGCGACCTGCCGGATCTCCAAGACCTCGGGGCCGCCGAACTGTTCATGAATCGCTGCTCTGCTCATGTCCGGTGCAGCGTGTTTGCGCCGCGCCCTATTCCCGACGCACGGGGATATGCGACGATTCAGGCGCCGACGTAGTCTGCCAGGTGCTGACCCGTCAGTGTCGATCGGTCCTCCACGAGCGCTGCCGGTGTTCCCTCGAAGACCACACGGCCGCCGTCCTGGCCGGCACCGGGGCCGAGATCGATGATCCAGTCGGCGTGCGCCATAACCGCCTGATGGTGTTCGATGACGATGACCGACTTGCCCGCATCGACCAGTCTGTCGAGCAGCGCCAGCAGATTGTCGACGTCCGCCAGATGCAGGCCGGTCGTGGGCTCGTCGAGAATGTACGTGCCGCCGGCGTTCTTCATGTGCATGGCGAGCTTGATGCGCTGTCGCTCTCCTCCCGAAAGGGTGTTCAACGGCTGACCGAGCCTGACGTACCCGAGCCCGACATCCTTCAGACGCTCGAGGATCTTCGCGACCGCGGGCGTCTTCGCCTCGCCGTCCGAGAAGAAGGCCAGGGCCTCCTCGACCGAGAGATCGAGCACCTCTGCGATATTGAGCCCTCCGAAGCGATACTCGAGCACGGCCGCTTGGAACCGCTTGCCGCCGCAGTCCTCGCACGGTGTTGCGACGGTCTCCATGAAGCCGAGCTCCGTGAAGATCTGGCCGTTGCCGTTGCAGGTCGGGCATGCGCCTTCCGAGTTCGCGCTGAACAGGGCCGGTTTGACGCCGTTCGCCTTCGCGAACGCCTTGCGGATCGGCTCGAGCAAGCCCGTGTACGTCGCCGGATTGCTGCGACGGGATCCCTTGATCGCACCCTGGTCGACCGTGACGACGCCCTCGCCACCGGCCAGGCTGCCGTGGATGAGCGAGCTCTTCCCCGAACCGGCGACTCCCGTCACGACCGTGAGCACGCCGAGCGGGATGTCTACGTCGACGCTCTGCAGGTTGTGAGTGTTCGCGTCGCGAATCTCCAGCGACCCCTTCGCCGAGCGAACCCGGCTCTTCAGCTCGGCCCGGTGATCCAGGTGCTGACCCGTCAGGGTGCCGCTCGCCTGCAGGCCGGCCACGTCGCCCTCGAAGCAGATGGTGCCGCCCTCGGTTCCGGCTCGCGGGCCGAGATCGACGACGTGGTCGGCGATGGCGATCGTTTCGGGCTTGTGCTCGACGACGAGCACCGTATTGCCCTTGTCGCGCAGCTCGAGCAGCAGCTTGTTCATCCGCTCGATGTCGTGCGGGTGCAGCCCGACCGTCGGCTCATCGAATACGTAGGTGACGTCCGTGAGCGCGGAGCCGAGATGACGGATCATCTTCGTGCGCTGCGCCTCGCCGCCCGAGAGCGTGCCGGAGGGGCGATCGAGCGAGAGATAGCCGAGCCCGATCTCGACGAACGAGTCGAACAGGTGCAGCAGCCCGGCAACGAGCGGTGCTACTCCGGGGTTGTCGACCGTGCGCACCCATGCGGCAGCGTCCGTCACCTGCATTGCGCAGACGTCGGCGATGCTGATGCCGCCGATCTTGACAGAGCGAGCCGACTCGTTGAGACGAGTGCCGTCGCACGCAGGGCAGGGAGCAAAAACTGCCACTCGCTCGACGAACGCTTTGAGGTGCGACTGGAGCGAGTCGGGGTCCTTGCTGAACATCGATTTACGGATCTTCGGGATCAGTCCCTCATAGGTCACGTTGATGTTCTCGACCTTGACCTTGCGCTGCTCGGCGTACAGCAGCTCCTGCCGCTGCTCTTCCGTCAGCTGCCCGATCGGCACATCGGACGGCACGACGACCTTGAAGGGGGCGACCATCCACCCGTCCGCCTTGTACCCGGGAACGAGAATCGCACCCTCTTCGAGGGATTTCGATTCGTCGATGATCTGCGTCAGATCGAGATCCGAGACCGTGCCTCTGCCCTCGCAGTCGGCGCACATGCCGCCGAGGTAGACGGCATCCTTGACGATGGTCTTCTCTCCTTTGGCATCGGTCATGACGCCGCTGGCCCTGCTCGTGGGGATGTTGAAGGAGAACGCGGTCGGGCCCCCGATGTGGGGCTCTCCGATTCTGCTGAAGAGGTTGCGCAGCATCGCGTTGGCATCCGTCACGGTGCCCAGTGTCGATCGAGCGTTCGCGCCCATCCGCTCCTGGTCGACCATGATCGCGGTCGTGAGCCCTTCCAGCACATCCACATCCGGCCGCGGCAGGTTCGGCATGAACCCCTGCACGAAGGTGGAGTAGGTTTCATCGATCAATCGTCGCGACTCAGCAGCGATGGTGCCGAACACGAGCGAGCTCTTCCCCGAACCTGAGACTCCCGTGAAGACCGTCAGTCGACGCTTGGGAAGCTCGACGCTGACATCCTGCAGGTTGTTCTCGCGAGCGCCCTGCACGAGGATACTGTGGTGTGTGTCCGCAGCGTGCGCGGCTGCTGAGTCTGGAACGGTCTCGTTCATGCCTGTTCCCTTTCCGGCGTGAGCCGTGCGACGCCGATCGGTCTCACTGTATTTCTTGGAGCCGGATCTCGTTGCCCGCCGGGTCGCGGAATGCGCAGTCACGAACCCCGTACGGCTGATCGATCGGCTCCTGCACGATGTCGGCGCCTGCCGATTCGAGCTTCGCGAACGTCGCGTCGAGATCGGTTGTCGCGAGATTCACGCCGAAGAACGTGCCCTTCGCAATGAGTTCGAAAAGGGTTCGCTTCTCCTCATCGGTGACACCGGGAGTGGCTTCCGGCGGATACAGCACGATATTCGTGTCCGGCTGGTTCTGCGGGCCTACCGTGATCCACCGCATCCCCTCGTATCCGACGTCGTTGCGGATCTCGAAGTCGAGAACATCCCGATAGAACGCCAGCGAGGCATCCGGATCCGTCTGGGGCAGAAAACTGGAGTGAATTGTGATCTTCATAGTGTTCACGCTACGAGTGGATGCGCGGGTGGCGCTTCTTGATTCCTGACCGGTCGAACGATCTTTCGATCGATGCAAGGGTCCAGTCGAGCAGCTCCGGCTTGCACACCGGCCTCGATGGCCGCACGGCGATACGCGCTCGGCGACAGTCCGACGAGCTCCGAAAAACGGCTGCTGAAGGTGCCC
>DXDC01000299.1 GCA_019115685.1 Candidatus Agrococcus pullicola | reverse complement strand
GGCGACGTGCACACGTCGCCGCCCGCTGAGCTCTGTGCGTGGTTCAGCCGCGCGGCTGCGGGATGAGGACGCGCACTTGGAACCACGAGTCCTCGTGCCGGAACGAGATCGATCCGCTGAGATCCTCGGCGATCCGGCGCATGCTCTGTGTGCCGAAGCCATGCCGCTCGCGGTTCGCCTTCGTCGTCCGAGGAAGGCCGCGGACGAACTCGACTTCGCCTTCCCAGTAGTTCTCGATGCGGATCATCACGAACCCGCTTCGGGTGAACACCGACACCTTCAGGATCCGCTGATCGATGTCCTCGATCTGCCGGCACGCTTCGATCGCGTTGTCGATCGCGTTGCCGAACAGCGCACTCAACCGCGGAAGGTCGATGAAGGCGACCGCCTCGCCGTCGATGACGTGCGTCATCGAGATCTCCTCCTGCAGGCACTTCTCCATCTTCGCGCTGAGGATGATGTCGAGCGCCCCGTTGCCGGTCTTGATCTCCGACTCGTATCCGCGAATGCTCGACTCCAACTCGCTGAGGTACTCCGATCGTCTGTCGGCCGATTCCTCCGCACGGATCGCCGCGACGTAATAGCGCAGATCGTGGTGCATCCTGTTGAGTTCGCCGATGTTGCGTTTCGACTGCAGGTACTGCTCGTGCTGAAGCTGCATCAGCAACGAGGTCTCTGCGAGTTCCATGGCTCGCTGCGTCTCATTGCGATGGCCCTGCTGCGTGTAGAGCGCCACGAAGCCGGCGAGGTCCACGAGCGTGCGGATGTAGAAGATGTCCATCGGATTCGTGCCGCTGAACGGCGTGCTGGTGATCACAAAGCTCATGTTGCTGACGAAGAACGTCGCCAGGCCGATCGCGATCGACGACACCAGTGCGCGCTGGCTGACGCCCAGCCGTTCCCGCGGTCGGATGTTGCGCCGCTCTACGCGATGTGCCACGAAGAAGCATGCGCTGTAGCAGACGACCAGGAGGATCATCGCGCTGATGAATCGCCCCGTGCCCAGCTCGACGGTCGGCTCTTCCGGCACCCAGTGCACCCACAGCTGCCATTGCAGCGAGGCGACCAGCTCCGCCAGCACGAATGCGCGTACGGTCACGTAGCCGGAGTCCCGAACCGACAGCTCGCAGGTCAGCGCCACGAACGCGAACATCATCAGAGTGGACGCCGCCATACCGACCATCCACAGCCCGACCGGCAGCAGGCCCGCGGTCTCCTGGAGGACGATGAAGATCGGCAGCGCCGCAGCCACGACAATGAGGAATCTCCAGGAGGTGAGTCTCCTCCTCATCATCGAGATGTAGACGAGCGCGGCGCCCCACTCGGCCAACCCGGTGTACCAGCGTGGGATGTCCGGGAGGAGGTCGGTCATACCAGCTGGCCGCCGATGTAGTTCGTCAGCTCCTCCAGCAGGCCCTTCTTCCGTGACCGGCTGATCCGGACCGCGTCGCCATTGGTCATCATGCAGTCCTCGCCATCGATCGAGACGACGTGCTTGAAGTTCACCAGGTAGCTGCTGTGCGAGCGGAAGAAGCCCCGCGGCGACAGGATGTCGTCGAACTCCTGCAGCGTCGCATTGAACGTCTGCGTCTCGGAAATCGTGTGCACTCTGACCAGGTGCTTGCTGCTCTCGATGTAGACGATGTCGCTGATGTCGACACGTCGCGGTGCGGCGCGGGGCCCGATCAGGATCGATGTGCGCTCGGCACGATCGAGCTGCGCCAGGCTGCGGTCCATCTCGCTCTTCACAGCGAACATCGTCACCGGCTTGAGCAGATAGCTCAAGGCCTGCACGGCGTAGCCTCCGACGGCGTACTGGGCAGTCTTCGTCACGAAGATGAGGATGACCGAGGTGTCGACCTCGCGGATCGCCGCTGCCGCACGCATTCCGTCGATACCGCGCATCTGAATGTCGAGGAAGATGACGTCGTACTGGGGCTGATACCCCTCGATGATCGCCGCGCCGTCCTCGAATTCGGACAGGCGGATCGTCAGGCCGTTGTCGTCGCCGTACTGGCGCAGCATCGTCCCCAAACGCGCACGGTCGCGGTCGTCATCCTCCACGATCGCGACGGAGAGCGTCGAGCGCCGGCGAGTCGGGTTCTCAGCGTCGGGCATGCTGCCACTGTAACGTCGCCCGCTGAGCACCTTCACTCACGTGCGTTGCGGTGATGCCGACGCGTGATTCTCGTCGCGATTGGGCGCGCGGCGCCGGTTGTGAACGTTGAGCGACGGATCGTGCAAGCTCGGCACTGTTCGCGCGACAGCGGTGCTGAGATGGGTCAACACCCGCACCGAATCTTGTCGGCGCCGTTGTCGCAGGGATGAGCGTTCGCAACGATCGCGGCGCGACTCCCCGGGGCGCGATGGTCCGTCGGGATCGGATCGGTGCGACGCACCGTGCGGGTCAGCATCCGCGTGCACCACGATGGCGCACGCCCGACGGTGGAGACAGACACGACCGCATGAGCATCGACGACCAGATCGCCCGGCTGAGCCTGCTCGAGAAGGCGGCCCTCGTCAGCGGCGAGAACACCTGGCAGACGCGGGCGATTCCACGCCTGGGGATCAACAGCATCTTCCTGGCAGACGGGCCGCACGGCGTGCGAAAGCAGACGGGTTCCGGCGACCATCTCGGCATCGCCGGCTCCCTCCCGGCGACCTGCTTCCCGACCGCGGCCGCCGTCGCGAACTCCTGGAATGCGGAGCTCGCGCAGGAGATCGGCACGGCGCTCGGGCGTGAGGCGTCCGATCAGGGTGTGCAGGTCCTCCTCGGCCCGGGCCTCAACATCAAGCGCAGCCCGCTCGGTGGACGCTCCTTCGAGTACTTCTCCGAGGATCCGGAGATCGCCGGCACGCTCGCAGCGGCCTACGTTCGCGGGATCCAGTCACAGCACGTCGCCGCCACCCCGAAGCACTTCGCCGTGAACAGCCAGGAATTGCGCCGCATGGCCAGCGATTCGATCATCGATGAGCGCACGCTCCGCGAGCTGTACCTGTCTGCCTTCGAGACCGTCGTGCGCGAAGCGGCGCCGTGGGCGATCATGTCGGCCTACAACCGCGTCAACGGAACCTACGCACACGAGAACGCTCATCTCCTGACGGACGTGCTGCGCGAGCAGTGGGGCTTCGATGGCGCGGTCGTGAGCGACTGGGGCGG
>DXDC01000298.1 GCA_019115685.1 Candidatus Agrococcus pullicola | reverse complement strand
CAGATGAGGCCCGCGATCACGGTACCGCCGGATGCGACGACCGGTTCCCACGTTCGCTTCCACGCCGCTACGGTCGCCTGCCACCGCGTGTCGTGCTCGCGCAACGCCTCGCGATACCTGGCCGTGTACAGCAGTGAGTAGTCGGTCGCAGCGCCGATCACCAGAATGAACAGAATGCCCTGCGTCTGCCCGGAAATCTCGAATACTTCGGCCGCCGCGAGCTGGTACACGACGAAGACCGATCCGCACAGCGCGGAGACCGAGGTCGAGAGCACGATCAGCGGCAGCAACGGCGATCTGTACACGATGATCAGAATCACCAGCACCGCCATGATCGCGACGATGAGCAGCAGGCCGTCGATCCCGGAGAACGCATGCGCGATGTCGGCCGTGAATCCTGCCGGCCCCGTGACCGCACCGTTGACGTCGGCGGGCAGCGCGTCCTGCAGCATTTCTCGCAGTTCGTCAATGACGGGATTCGTCTCCGTCGAGCCGCCTTCCGAATCCAGCACCGCGACGATCTGCACAGCGCGGCCGTCGTCGCTTGGTATCGCCGGCGAAATTTCCTGCACTCGGTCGAGCGTTTCTACATCGCTCGCCAACGCGTCGAATGCAGCGAGCGCGTCGTCGCTCAGCTCTTCTTCGGATACGGCGATGAGCACGGCCGGGATTTCATCTTCGCCCAGAAAATCGTCGAGTGCATCCTGCACCTGTGCTGATTCGGAGCTGGTGGGCAGGAAGCTCGCCTGGTCATTGACGATGACACCCGACAGCTTGCCGAACGTCGGCCCGCCGACACCGGCAACCGTTAGCCAGCCGACGATAAGCAACGAAGGCAGCAGTACACGAAGCCATACCGGCACGCGCCCTCTGTGAGATTCCCCGGCCATTCCCAACCTTTCTATTGTCTTTCCCAGCTAATTATTAACCAATCGAATCTTCATTGCGAAACTCAAGCCATGTCAGAGGTTAAGCCAATAGTGCGATGGAGCGCAGATGCGCGGTGTTTTCGCGGTCCAGCGGAGTCTTTTCGTAGGAAGAGCGCAGCTGTGTTGGATGGGAAAACAATTCGGTGGACTGTGTTCGTGGCCATAGCCCGAAGGGCGCAATCCGGTGGATTGTTGTCGCAGCGATGCCCGAGCGTCACACCGCACACCGCAGTCAACGCCACCTATTCGTTCGACCTTTTATTCTGGGCTCGCGATCTGTGGGCTCACGAACCCCGGCCGCTCCGATCGCTCTTCCACACCTTCCAGTTCTTGAAAGAGCGTCACCTCGAGCCCGGCCGGCCCGTGGATGCGGGAATTTACGGACTGCCAGGGTGTCGTCCTGGGAGCGGCAATCAGCTCTGCTCCCGCGTCCACCAGCTTCTCGGTCGTTTCGGCGCTGTCTTCGACCTCGAAGGCCACGCGCAGAGGAGCACTCGGTCGACCTTCCGCCTCGACGCCATCGATCATCCTGCTCTGCTCCGGATTCGCGAGTTCCAAAGTCGCAAGCCCTGCGTCCAGGATCGCAACCCGGGCATCCCCTTCGCCTTCGAACGCGACCCGTTGCTCCAGGCCGAGGACGTCTCGGTAGAAACGCAATGCTCGTTCGTAGTCTTCGGTGTGCACCACCAATCGCAACTGCTTGACGGACTTCTCCTGCTCGTTGTTCTGTGTCATGCTGATCACCCTAGGAGCTGACATCAGTGTTAGGGGCAAGGGATGCGTATCGGGGAACTTTCTCGCAGGAGCGGTGCGAGCGTGCGATCTCTCCGCTACTACGAAAGCCGCGGGCTCATCAGCGCCGAACGGAGCACGAGCGGGCAACGACATTTCAGTGAGGATGCCGTCGCCAGGGTCGAAACGATCCGCCGGCTGTTGGCGGCAGGGCTCGGGACCGCGACCATCGCAGACGTACTCCCCTGCGTTGCAGACCCCGCCACGCAGACGACCGTGCTCACCCAACGTTTGATCAATGAGCGCGACAAGCTCACAGAAGACATCGAACAGCGCATCGAAACCCGCGACGCCCTCGAACGCCTCATCCAACAGGCTCCCCGGCTGCCGTAGCGCGATCAACGCAGCAACTGTGCACGAATCACCGCTCGATCACGAGATATTGACGCATGGTGCAGCATTTCGTTACGTCCGGCCGATGCATCAGTAATTCATGCCCCGACGCCCGTCGAACAACACCACGAGAACGGAAAACCCCCACCCGGTTGACCCGGATGGGGGTAACGTGCCGCCTAACGGAATCGAACCGTTGACCTATTCATTACGAGTGAATCGCTCTGCCGACTGAGCTAAGGCGGCGTGCTCTGGGCACAGCCACCTAGCATAGCCCATTTTTGAGCACGCCGGTTCGGCCCCGCATGTCAGCAGTTGTCGATGTCTCCCGAGGGTGCGTTTCCGTTCAACAGATAATCGTTCACTGGCTCGTCAACACACATATTGCCGTTGCCGTATTGCCCGTGTCCCTCATCGGCGACGGTGATCAGGATGCCCGACTCGAGCATGTCCGCAAGCGCTACCGACTCGTCGTAGTGCGTGGCCGGGTCGTTGAGTCCGCCAATCACGATGATCGGGTCGGCTCCCGGTGCCGTGATCGGGTCGAGCGAGCGGGAGCCGGCGTTGGGCCAGTCCAAGCAGGAGGACAGTCCCACGAAGAACCGACCGACCGTTGGCGCTTCGTCCTGCACGCGTTCAGCGTCGGCTCGCACCGTGTCGTAATCGTCCTCCGGCACATTGTCGAGACAGTTGATGCCGATCAGGGCCTCGTAGGAGTTATCGGCGAACGTTCCGTCCGGGTTTACGCCGTAGTAGCCTTCGACGGCCGAAAGCGCCGACTCGGGCTCGCCGTTCTGCACGTCTGCGATGATCGTCTTGAGCGTCGGCCACTGGAACTCGGCATACAGGTTCGCAGCGACAGCGATGAAGAACGAGCCCGAGGTGAGGTAACGGTCGTTCGAGCCGGAGATCGGGTCGTCATCGAGTTCATCGAACAGCTCCGTCATCTCGTCGAGCGCTTCCTGACGGTCGTCCGCGTCGATCGGGCAGTCTGACTCGCCCATGCACACTTCGAGGAAGTTGCCCATTGCCAACTCGAAGCCACGTGCCTGGAACAACGTGCTCTCGACGCCGCCCGCGGTGGGATCGGTTGCCGCATCGAGCACGAACCGGCCGACGTTGTCGGGGAACAGCCCCGCGTACGTGGCGCCCAGCAGCGTGCCGTATGAAACCCCGTAGTAGTCGAGCTTGTCGTTGCCGAGCAGTGCGCGCATCAAGTCCATGTCGCTTGCAGCTTGTTCGGTTCCGTAGTAGCCGATCGCCTCGCCCGTGTAGGTTTCGCACGCCTCGGAAAACTCTCGTGAAGCCTCTCTCGATATGTCCAGGCCCTCGTCCGAGAGCCAATCAACGCCCTCGTAGTCCTCCGAGTCACCGACCGTGAAGACACGCTCGTAGAGTGTCGAGGGGTCGTCGTAGCACGTGATCGGCGAAGAGCGCGAGACACCTCGGGGGTCGAACCCGACCAGGTTGTACTGCTCGAGAATCTCCGGCGGAACCAGGTACTCCGCGAACTGCTGCACGTAGTCGTAGCCGGACGCACCGGGGCCGCCGGGGTTGTAGAGCAGATCGCCGATGGCGTTGCCGCCCTGCGCCTCTTTCACGATCATATGCACCTCGACCGTTTTGTCGGGGTCTGGGTTGAACCAGTCCATCGGAGCAGTGATCACGGCACAGCGCTGGCCGTCACCGCAGTTCTGCCAATCGACCTCCTGCGCGTAGAACGACTCGAGACCCTCGTCGACACCCTCGGTCGAGTCGAAACCGTTGTCGTCCGGGTCTGTTGGGCTCGGGCTCGAGACCACGGCCGGGAGAAAAATGCAGCCGGAGAGCGTGAGCGATGCTGCTGCCATTACTGCGAGTGCGCTGAAAAGTCGACTGGAGCGGCGAGTCCTTGACACTGATGCACTTCCTTTCATCGAACTCAACTGTATGCGTGCCCGCTGAGGATTCTCTTCAAGCAGCGAGTGCGCGGCGCTCTGCCACGGTCACAAGAGCGGCTTCGATCGCGAGCAGCACCGGCACATTGCCCTCGATACGCTCCCGAGCGGTCGACAACGCATCGAGTACGGCCAGTGCGCCCTCTGCTCGCAGCTGTTCCGCGAACTCTGTGATGCGATCGCGCTCAGCGTCGTTGACGAGATCATCGGGGCGTCCGATCGAGACGAGCAGGGCATCTCGGAACACGCTCAGCAGATCCACCAGCACACGGTCGACGCCGTCCCGCACGCCGCGACGCTCGCGATCTTTCATCGACTTCTTGAACTGCGTCAGCTGTCCGCGCAGTTGCCTCGGCACCGTCGCGCCGGGGGTCAGTCCCAGCTGGCGGAGGAACTGCTCCTCCTGCTCGGCCAGGTGCTCCTCACCGAGCGACTTCGCATCCTCGTTCGCCACGTCGACGAGCGTCTGCGCTGTCCGTATCGCGCCGCCGACGCTCGTGATGCGAAGCACGGCATCCACGGTCTTCGCCCTGCGCTCGCGCGCCGCTTCATCCGTCGCGAGCCGCCGCGCCATGCCTATATGGCTCTGGGCTTCCCTCGCGGCTGTGCGCGCAAGTTCGAGGTCGACGCCGTCGCGATTGTGCAGCAGCTGCGCAACGTCTTCGACCGACGGCACGTGCAGCACGAGCGAGCGCACCCGTGAACGGATGGTCGGCAAGAGATCCGCCTCGCTCGGCGCGCACAGAATCCATACGGTTTGGTCCGGTGGCTCCTCGATCGCCTTGAGCAGCGCGTTCGCCGCCTGCTCGTTCATACGATCAGCATCCTCGACCACGACGACGCGATAGCGTCCGCTGCTCGGTGCGAAGTTCACCTTGCGTGCCGCTTCGCGGGCCGCGGCGACCGTGATCGTCACACCCTCGGTCGTCAGCCGCACGAGGTCCGCGTGCGATCGCGCGGCCACCTGGCGATGCACGACTGCGTCGCGCTCTCCCGGCGAGAGCAGGTCGGCTGCGAAGGCGTAGGCGAGGTTCGAGCGACCCGAGCCCGGTGGGCCGGTGATGAGCCACGAGTGGGTCATTTCTCGATCCCGCACATCTGTCACCGCCGCAGCGCGCTTGAGCACCCGGACAGCGTCGTCCTGCCCGACGATGTCGTCCCAGAGGTTCACGATGCGCCCAGTAGCGAAGCGACTCGTGCGCGAATCGCGGTTTGGATCTCGTCGATGTCGCCCGCGGCATCGACGACGAGGAATCGCTGCGGATCCTGCTCGGCGAAACCAAGGTACGCCTCGCGCACACGACGGTGGAACTCGGCACCCGCGGCCTCGAGACGATCAAGCTCGCCACGGCCCGAAAGCCGCGCCATCCCAACCTCGGGGTCGAGATCCAGCAGCACGGTTGCGTGTGGCACGAGACCGCGCACCGCCCACATCGAAAGGTCCCGAACCTCGTCGGCGGAGAGGCTTCTGCCGACACCCTGATAGGCGACCGAGGAGTCGAAGTAGCGATCCTGCAGCACGACCGCACCGCGCTCGAGCGCCGGACGAACGACCGTCGCTACGTGGTGGGCTCGATCTGCCGCATACAGCAGCGCCTCGGCACGCTCATCAACATGATCCTTACCGTGCATGACGAGCTGCCGGATCTCGCGGCCGAGATCCGTGCCTCCCGGCTCCCGCGTCGCGACGACCTCCCGCCCACGACCCTCCAGCCATTCGGCCAGCAGGCGCGACTGTGTGGATTTGCCGGAGCCGTCGCCGCCCTCGAACGTTATGAACAGGCCGTCCACGGTCGTTACTTCTTCGCGGTGCCGCGCTTCGCGGGCGCTTTCTTGGCGGGAGCCTTCTTCTTCGCTGGCGCTTTCTTCTTCGCCGGCCCCTTGTCTCGCTTGATCTGCAACAGCTCGGCCGCGCGCTCGAACGTGATGTCCTCGACGCTGTCGCCGCGTGGAATCGTCGCGTTCGTCGTCCCGTCGGTCACGTACGGCCCGAACCGGCCGTCCTTGACCTTGATCGGCTTCCCGGAGACGGGATCGTTATCGAACTCCTTGAGCGCGGAGGCCGCACGTCGGTTGCCGTACTTGGGCTGCTTGAACCTTTCGACCGCTTCCTCGAGGGTGATCGTCAGCAGCTGGTCCTCGGTGTCGAGCGAGCGAGTATCATCCCCGCGCGTCAGGAACGGCCCGTACCGGCCCGGGCGCGCCCGGATCTCCTCGCCGGTTTCAGGGTCTTCACCCACGACTCGCGGCAGTGACAGCAGCTGCAGGGCCGACTGCAGGTCGATCGACTCCGGCTCCATGGTCTTGAACAGGGATGCGCGCCGCGGCTTGGGCGCGTTCTTTTTCTTCGCCTTAACCTCGCCGGTATCGGGGTCGATCTCGTCGGGGATCACCTCTTCGACGTACGGCCCGAAGCGGCCGTTCTTCACGGCGATGTCGAGGCCAGTGTCGGGGTGCTGGCCGAGGATCCGGTCCTCCTGCTTCGGAGCATTGAACAGTTCTTTGGCCCGCTCCGGCGTCAGCTCATCCGGAGCCATGTCCTCCGGAATGTTCGCGCGCTTGAGCTGTCCGTCATCATCCGTGCCCTCCAGGTAGGGTCCGTACTGCCCAACTCGCAGGGTGATGCCGTCGACGAGCTCGATCGAGTTGACCGCGCGAGCATCGACGTCGCCGATGTTCTCAACGGTGCTGCGCAAGCCACGGTGGTGGTCGTTGCCGAAATAGAAGCCGCGGAGCCAGTCGACGCGATCCTGTTTCGCCTCGGCGATCTCATCGAGATCGTCGAGCACCTTTGCAGTGAAGTCGTAATCGACGTACTGGCCCAGGTACTCCTCGAGCAGCCGGATGGTCGAGAACGCGATCCAGTTCGGCACGAGCGCACCGCCGCGCAGGGTCACGAAGCCGCGACGCAGAATCGTGTCGATGATCGACGCGTACGTCGAAGGGCGGCCGATCTCCAGTTCTTCGAGCGCCTTCACGAGACTCGCCTCGGTGTACCGCGGTGGCGGTGAAGTCGAGTGCTGCTTCGATTCGACCTTCTCGGCCGCGAGCGCGTCGCCTGCTGCCACGTCGGGCAGCTTCGTGCTCTTCGGGTCCTTGTCGTCGTATCGGGACTCCTCTGCCGACTCTTCGTACGCCTGCAGGAACCCGGGCTCGGTGATGACGGTGCCGCTCGCGCTGAACTGCGCGATGCCGCGACTCGTCGCCTCCGAGTCGATCGTAACGGTGGCTGTCTGGCCGGTCGCGTCGATCATCTGGCTCGCGACCGTGCGCTTCCAGATCAGCTCGTACAGTTTGAGCTCACCGGCCGAGACCCTGCCGGCCAGCTGCTTCGGCGTCGCCCACGAATCACCGGCTGGGCGAATGGCCTCGTGCGCTTCCTGCGCATTCTTCGACTTGCCCGCATACCGGCGCGGAGTGTCCGGGACCGAGCCTTTCCCGTAGAGCTCCTGCGCCTGGGCACGCGCCGCCGTGATCGCCTGCGACGACAGCGCCGGCGAATCGGTACGCATATAGGTGATGTGCCCGTTCTCGTACAGCGACTGCGCAAACGACATCGTCTGCTTCGCCGAGAACCGCAGTTTACGGCCGGCTTCCTGCTGCAGCGTGGACGTCGTGAAGGGCGCGGAGGGGCGGCGGCGATACGGCTTCGACTCGACACCGGCGACCTTGAATTCGCTCGATTCGAGTTCCTTCACGAGCTCGGCGGCCGACTCGGCTGTGAGACGTTCGCGAACAGCCTTCAGGTGACCGCCGTCGTCGAAGTCGCTGCCCTGCGCGATGCGGAGACCGTCGAGTTTCGCAAGCCGTGCCGGGAAGACGGTGCCCGCGGATGCGAACTCCGCGGTGATGGAAGCGTAGTCGGCCGCGACGAACGCCATCCGCTCACGCTCGCGGTCGACGATCAACCTGGCCGTCGGCGACTGCACGCGACCCGCGCTCAACCCACTGCGCACCTTGCGCCACAGCACCGGTGAGACCTCATAACCGTAGAGCCGGTCGAGGATGCGTCTGGTCTCCTGCGCGTCGACCAGCGGCATATTGATGTCGCGCGTGTTCTCCCGCGCGCGCTCGATCGCTTCTTTCGTGATCTCGTTGAAGACCATGCGACTGACGGGCACCTTCGGTTTCAGCACCTCGAGCAGGTGCCACGCGATCGCCTCGCCTTCGCGGTCTTCATCGGTTGCGAGAATGAGTTCGTCCGCATCTTTGAGCGCCCGTTTGAGCTCGGTGACGGTCTTCTTCTTGTCCGCGCCGACAACGTAGTAGGGCTCGAAGCCGTTCTCGATGTCGACGGCGAACTTCCCGTACGGGCCCTTTTTCAGTTCAGCAGGCAGCTCCTTGGGGCTCACGAGATCGCGAATGTGCCCGACGGAAGCCAACACGGTGTAGCCGTCGCCGAGGTACTTCTCGATCGTCTTTCCCTTCGCGGGGGACTCGACGATGACGAGTTTGTTGCCTCGGTCGGTCTGCTTCGCCTGTGCCACGTATGTTCACTGCTCCTTTTAGCGGCTCGCGCGTCGAGCCAACGTTCGAGAGATCAGACTACTGGGGGCGACATCACGGTTCGTCACGTTCTTCGACCGGTTGCCCGGCCCTGCTCGCTGCCGGGACCCAGATCCCGCCCATCCTGATCTCGCAACCTACCGTAACCGCAGTTCCATGCACTTCGCACGCCGTCAGGCGCGCGCCGTTCGCCGCGGCAACCTCGGCGGCGGCCCCGCACGGGTCCGCATCCGAGTAGCCGGCGACCGCTGTCGCAGCCGCCAAAGCCGCCGAATCCGCCACTGCAGCGGACCTGGCTCCCGCCACAACCGCCAGGCTCGCCACGACGATTGCACCGGTGATCATGACCGCTGCGAACACGATGGTCAGCGCCAGAACACCGCCGCCTCCGGCGTCGGACCTCCAATCGAAAGACGACAGCCGCCCAGCAGGGGCATCCGGCCATGCGATGAACTTCACGGGCTCACCATCTCCTCGACTCACCATCCTCTGGCGTCCGCGCAGCTTCGCGCCGACATGACGAGGGCCCCTGCGAGCACGGTGCGTGAAACGGTCGCGCACACGAGCGCGCCGTCGTTCGAGACGCTGAATTCGGCTCCGCGCGCGTACTCTCCGGGATCATCACCGCGCGCCGCCGCTCTGGCCGTGTGCGCGGCGGTCGATTCCAATTCGACCTGTGTTGCCGCGGCCGTCACGGCCGCAATGCACAGCGCAACGACCGCGAGCGCAGCCGGGATGGCCGTGACGAGCTCGGCGGCAATTGCACCGAGCTCGTCACCGAGCCGAGTTCTGCTAGACCGTGAGCGCACGGCGCACCATGTCGGTGAGAATCTCACGCACCTCATCGCTGCTGAGAATCACCACCAACAGGCCGGCGAAAGCGACAGCAGCCATCGTTGCGATGACGTACTCCGCTGTCGCCGCGCCTTCGTCGTCGGCCAATCGTTTCCACATGTGGTCCCCCTTCTGTTGTGGGTGTCGGCGTGTTCCGCCACCGCCAAGTCTGAAGAGTTCGGGGCCACGCGTGGGGTGGCATCTTGCGAGCTGTGGAGAGGGTGCGCCTGTGCAGCGCGCTTTGCCGGCGCCGCCGACGTGCGGTGCCTATGGGATGGGCACGGTGAGTCCGTGCACGGTAGCCAGCACGAACGGCACGACACCGAGCAGCACGAACGCCGGCAGAACGCACACACCGAGCGGCACCGTCAGCGTGACACCGGCCCTGGCTGCTCTCGCCTCCGCCTCCTGCACTGCCGAGTGCCGCTGCGCCCGAGCCTCTGCTTCGAGCAGCCCGCCCACGGGCACGCCCGCCCTGCGCGACAGTTCGGCGATCTCGGTAGCGGCAGGGTCATCCGAACCCTCCAGTCCCTGCTCGCTCAGCGCCGCCGACACGACTTCGCGAGCGCTGTTCAGCGCGAGCCCCCCGCGGACCGCGATGGCCAGCAGCTCGAGTTGCAAGCCCGCTCGCGCGTCCGTCTTCGATGCGGTTCGAAGGATGGCCCTGCTCCAGCACCACGCGCACACCATGAGCCCCGCCCCGATAACAACGGCGATGATGCCGATCGGCCCCGCCGTCAGCGCGCGCAGCGGGTCGAGCCCCATCGCGAACGCCAGCAGCGGCCCGAGCAGCGGCAACAGCATCACGAGCCGCGCGGTCGCTTTCGGCCCGGCCATAGCGGTGCGGAGCGTTCTTTGCAGTCCCGCCCGCTCTCTCGCTGCAGCGGCGATTGCATCGAGGGCGCTCGCCATGCCCGAGCCTGCGCGTTCGGCAACACGCAAGGAGGCTCGCACCTGCGCAGCGTCGTCTCCCGTCGGCGCAATGTCGAGGTAGCCGCGAGCGCGTTCGAACGGAATTCCGCCCCGCACGAGAGCCGCGAGACGCTCGACGGCTCTTGCTGTTGCGTCCGCATCACGGTCACTGCTCTTCGACCGCGAGTTGCCCATCCCGCATCACCACCTTCCCCAGCGCAACAACGCCTCGCCATCGCTCGCGACGTTCGACATGCACAACGGCGCCTATTGCGCTGACGACCTGCCTGCCCATGGCTTCCTGCGAGAGCCCGACGAGCGCGCCGAGCGCTTCAAGCCGTGCGGCGACGTCATCGAGCGAGTTCGCGTGCAGCGTGCCGGCACCGCCATCGTGACCCGTGTTCAACGCCATCAGCATTTCGCGCACTTCGGGTCCGCGGCACTCCCCGAGTACAAGGCGGTCCGGTCGCATCCGCAACGCCTCTCGAACGAGTCGCTCGAGCGTCACCTCGCCGGCTCCCTCCAGATTCGCCTGGCGCGACTGCATGGCCACGACGTGCGGATGCCGGATGCGCAATTCGGCAACGTCCTCGATCGTGATGATGCGTTCGCGGTCTGGTACTTCCCCGAGCATCGCGGCGAGCAACGTGGTCTTGCCAGAACCTCCTGCTCCGGTGATGAGCGTATTGACCCGCTCGTCGACAAGCCTGCGGATCGCGCGCAACCCCACGTGCCTGAACGCGCCACCGCTTTCGAGATCGGCCAGATCGAGCGGCGCTCCCGCCGGCAACCGGATAGACAACTGCGTCCCGGCCACGGCGACGGGCTGGAGCACGGCATGCACTCTGATGCCTTCGCCGATCCTGACGTCGACGCAGGGCGTCGCTTCATCCACGTGGCGCCCGCCCGCGGCTATCAACCGAACGGCGAGCTCACGAACGCGCGACTCGCTCATCCGCAACGATTGCAGCTCGGCACCCTGTCCGCGGTCGACCCACACGCCATCCGCTGCCGCGAAGACGTCTGTGACGCTGGTGTCGCTCACGAACGGCAGGAGCTCGCCGAATTCTCCTGCCATTCCGGCACGACCCGGCGCACTCACCCGCAGGCCAGGAACAAAGGGCACGGGCGCGGTGTTCGACATGCACTAGAGCATGCCCCGATCGGAGCTCGACGTTCACGCGACGCCACCGCGGCTGTGGATGAGATGCCCGTGTGGAGCGCGGTTTGCGAACGCTACGCGAGAAGATGAAAGGCGGCGCCCTCGTTTGGGGGAGTCGGGCGCCGCCAGACGCGCTCGGAATTCGGGGGAATCAGCCGAGACCGCATCATCGTGGCGGGAACCGCCGTGCTCCATGCTACCGCTCCGCGTGCATTTCCGTCGGCGGTTCCGCGCGCCTTCAAGGCTGCGGCGCAGCCGTACGCAACACTCCATTGCCTCGACCGGATGCACGGCACTGATCTCGAACAGGTTCCGGGTTTCGAGTGCCGAAGCAACACTCCGCTGCAAGACCTCGAGTGACAGATTGCGCCACCGCAACCAGGTATGCTCGCGGGCAGGGTTACACGCAAAGGAGCAGTGGAATGAACGAATCGATCGACAGCCTGATGAACGAAGTCCGCAGGTTTCCTCCGAGCGAGGAGTTCCGGGCCGAATCGGTCGTCGACGCTTCTATTTACGACGCCGCTGAGGCAGACCGGCTGCAGTTCTGGGCAGACCGGGCGCGCGAGCTGCACTGGCACGAGGACTTCACGCAGGTACTCGATTGGCAGCCGCCGCATGCGAAGTGGTTCTACGACGGGAAGATCAACGTCGCCTACAACTGCCTCGACCGGCACGTGGAGGCGGGCAACGGCGATCGCGTCGCGTTCCACTGGGAGGGTGAGCCCGGCGATCAGCGGAAGATCACCTATGCCGAGATGACGGCAGAGGTCAAGCGGCTCGCCAACGTCATGCTGGGCCTGGGAATCCGCAAGGGTGACCGCGTCGCGATCTACATGCCGATGATTCCCGAGTCCGTTGCGGCCATGCTCGCGTGCGCCCGCATCGGCGCAACGCACACGACGGTATTCGGCGGGTTCAGCCCGCAGAACCTGCGGATGCGCATCGACGACGCCGATTCAAAGCTCGTGATCACCGTCGATGGCTTCAACCGCAAGGGCAAGGTCTTCGCTCTCAAGTCCACTGTCGACACGGCTCTCGAAGCCGACGGGCACAACGTCAACAACGTGCTGGTCGTTCGCCGCGGTGAGAACGAGATCGATTGGAATGACGACCGCGACATCTGGTACCACGACGCAATGGCCAGCGCGGAGCCAGAGCACGTGGCCGAGGGGATGGAGGCCGAGCATCCGCTGTTCATCCTGTACACGTCCGGCACCACGGGTAACCCCAAGGGCATCCTGCACACGTCGGGCGGATACCTGACGCAGGCCGCGTACACGCACCGCATAGTCTTCGACATCAAGCCGGAGCGCGATGTCTTCTGGTGCACGGCCGACGTCGGCTGGGTCACTGGCCACAGCTACGTCGTCTACGGCCCCATGGCCAACGGCGTCACACAGGTCATGAGCGAGGGCACCTTCGACACCCCTACGCCGCACCGCCCCTGGCAGATGATCGAGCGGTACGGCGTGACGGTGTTCTACACCGCACCCACCGCGATCCGCACGTTCATGAAGATCGGGCGCGAGTATCCGCAAGGGTCCGACCTTTCAAGTCTGCGAGTGCTCGGCACCGTCGGCGAACCCATCAACCCGGAAGCCTGGATGTGGTACCGGGACGTCATCGGCGGCGGCAAGACGCCCGTCGTCGACACCTGGTGGCAGACCGAGACGGGCGCGATCATGATTTCGCCACTCGCCGGAGTGACCGAACTGACTCCCGGCAGCGCGGAGCACGTGATCCCGGGCATCGAGATCGGC
>DXDC01000297.1 GCA_019115685.1 Candidatus Agrococcus pullicola | reverse complement strand
GAGCCGGAAGAGCCTGCCGAACATGATCAGATTCTGGCGGGCGCTGAGAAGGTCATCGACAGCGGTTTGCTGCCCCGTGAGCCCGATGTTCCTGCGAACCTGCCTCGGCTGCCGTTGTACGTCGTATCCCGCGACTCTCGCACGGCCGCCGTCGACCCTCGTGAGCGTCGAGAGGATGCGCACCGTGGTCGTCTTCCCGGCTCCGTTCGGCCCGAGGAGGCCGTGCACTGTGCCCGAGGGCACCTGCAGGTCCACTCCGTCGAGCGCTGCTTTGCCGCGGTACCGCTTGGTCAATCCGGCAGCTTCAATCGCTAGTGTTCGCCCCGCCATCCAGCTCGCCTCCCCTTCTGCGTTCGGTGTACGCATTAAATTAGCGTACACTGTGCGCAGAAGCAATGTTTGCGAAAAGGGGGCAGCGTGTCAGCACAAGAGAACAGCGAATCCGATGGTTCGCCTCGTGGGCACGCGCAACTCAGGCGCACGATGGCTCGGGTTGAGAGCAAGAACGACGAGTCCCTCGCACGCGGGCACGCGCTGCTCTGGCACGGGCTACCACAGCCCGGCAAAGGCCCGAAGCCCTCGCTCAGTCTCGAGCAGATTCTGATCACTGCAATCGAGATTGCCGATGACGAAGGCATCGACGCTCTCTCGATGCGACGCCTCGCAGGGCAGTTGGGCGTCGGCGCGATGTCGTTATATCGGTACGTGCCCGGAAAGCTCGAGTTGCTGAGCCTCATGCTCGATCACGTCATGGCCCGGTCGGAGGAGACGAACACCGCTACCGCTTTCCCCGCCGCACAAACCGAGGGATGGCTGCGAACGCTCGAACGCTACGCGTGGCAGCACAGAGCACGCTACCTCAGGCACCCCTGGCTGCTCAGTGTCAGCATCGCAAGGCCGATGCTCGGTCCGAACAGCGTCGCCGACCTGGAGCGCGTCGTCGCCGAGCTCCACACGCTGCCGATGAGCGACAGAGAGAAGATAGCCCTCGTCACTACCGTCGACGGCTTCGTGACCGGCACCGTGCAACAGCAGGTCATGGAGGAAGGCGCCGCGCGGGAAACCGGTATATCCGATGAGGAGTTCTGGGAGCGTCAAGCACCGCACCTGCTGCAGGCCATGGAGTCGGGTAGATTCCCGGTGCTGGCAGCGATGAGCTCGGATATGTTCGAAGGCAGCTGGGACGACGACTTCGGGTTCGGACTGCGCCTTCTACTGAACGGCATCGAGTTGGAGGTCGCGAGCCGGGAACGCTAGTCGACGAGATCCTTCGCGAAGAACAGCTCGGCATCGGGGTTGTCGTTGTAACGCCGCACGCGACGATACCCCGCACGCTCGTAGAGCCTGATCGCCTCGGCCAACGAACCGTGGGTGTCGAGCACGACCTCCCGGTACGACTCGGCAGCAGCGATGTCCTCGAGCCGCTTCAGCAGGGCGGAGCCGAGACCCGATCCTCGCCAGTCAGCGTGCACCCACATCCGCTTGACTTCTGCGGCAGCCAATCGACTGGACACAGGACGTATGCCGCCGTATGCGACGGGTGCGTTCTCATGCAGGACAACGATGAATATGGCCCCCTCCTCAGGCTCGTCCGGGGTCTGAATCGAGAACCCGAATCGCGCGAGGAGTTCCTCGGCATAGGCGCTCTGAGCGTCCAACGCCTCCGGTTCCGTCACCTGGACCTCCCGTACGGCCAGGGTCCGGTCGTCTTTGAGATGCAGTGTAGCGGCGCGCGATGCACGACGCTGCGTGTCCATTTCCGGATGCTCCATGCCGTCAGAGTACTGCGCCAATTCGAGCTTTTACCGACAGCGGCGAGGCGAGTCAGCGTCCCGCCGGGATCGGCCAGAATCAGAGGATGAAAACCGGGTTCGGCATCGCGACGGCGCTTGTGCTCATCGCCGCTGCCTCAGTACTCGGCAGTCTCGTCGCCGGCGCTGCCACCGACGCTGACCGGTGGTGGCATGCCGTCGTCTCCGATCTGCGGTCGCAGCCGCTCGTGGACGTTGCGCTCGGCCTTGATCAGTTGGGCGGCGGGATGATCGGTGTCTTCATCGTTCCGCTCGGAACCGGAATGACGGTGCTGATGGTGCGCGGATGGCGGAGCGCTCTGTTCGCTGTCGCGGCGTTCGCCGCCAGCTCACTGCTCGTGCAGATCATGAAGGTGCTCTTCGGCAGAGTACGACCGGAAGATCTCCTCGTAGCCGCGGATTTCGGCTCGTTTCCTTCCGGACATACCGCGAACGCTGCCACGATCGCTGTTGTTCTCTCCCTCCTCTTTCCTCATTTCGCGGTAGTTCTTTCTACGGGCGCGTGGGTTCTGATCATGGCCTTCTCACGGACAGTTCTGGCTGCTCACTGGCTGACTGACACACTCGGTGGGGCCCTGTTGGGCGTCGCAGCTGCGCTGCTGGTGGCCGCGCTGATGCTTGCCTGGGCCGAGTCCGACCGACCGTGCATCCCACGACGGATTCACTGCGAGAATAGAGGGCATGGCGATCGATAGCTTCCTCCCCTCCCTGACGCAGCACGCAGCATGGCAGCAGGATCTGTACGCAGATCTGCATCGGCGACCGGAACTGAGCGGTGAAGAGGTGGAATCCGCGAAGAGAGTGGAACGAGAACTCCACGATCTCGGCCTGGAAACCCGCCGCTTCGGCGGCACGGGAGTTGTCGCCGTCCTCGAGAACGGCGAGGGACCCGTCGTGCTCGGACGCGCCGACCTGGATGCCCT
>DXDC01000296.1 GCA_019115685.1 Candidatus Agrococcus pullicola | reverse complement strand
GTTGACTTGGCTCGGTTACCGGTTCTCCGTGACTGTGTCGATGGTCGTGATCGCCGCTACCGCGGCCGTGAGCACCTTCTTGGTCCGAGAGGCATCGGCGTAGAACACGAAGTAATCGCCCTCTTGCCGATACGTCGCCGCTTCAACACTCGCCCGGTAGACGGCTGTGCCGCTGATCTTTCGGTTGATGTCGAACGTCGGCATCGTGCCTCCCGCGGCGCTATTGGCGGTCATCGCGGGAGTCGTCCCCGGAGTGGTTCTCGTCAGGATGCTTGTCCTGCCAGCCGGCCCACATGCGTCGCGCGCGCACCCAATTGCCGATGATGAGTCCGATGATGAGCGCCACTGCGGCGACCGAGACCAGAATGAAGACCCACGGAGGCACACCGCCCTCTTCAGTCCCTTCCTCTTGAGCCGCATCATCGGTCGTCGTCTCTTCTGCGACGTCGGTATCGGTTGCTTCCGGTTCTTGCGCGCTATCGTCGTTGCTTTCGGGAACCGCGGTCTCTTGGGGCTCTTCGCCGCACACGGGAGCATCCGGCAGCGCGGGGCTCGGTTCGTGATCCGCGGGCGGCTCCCACGTGAAGGCGATCTCTCCCGAGACGGGGTGGGTATCCGCCGAGACGACGGTGTACGCGAACACGTATTCGCCGGCCTCCCCGAGTGCAGCGACCATTGACGCGGAGGGGCCCTCGACAGTCGTGCAGCCGTCCCCGTAGTAATTGCCGGATGCGTCCTGCAGCGTGAGAACATTCGCGGTTTCGACGCCGGGAACCTGCAGGATCTCCTCGTCCATCGTGACGGACAGCGTTTCGACGGACTCCGTTAGCGTCCCGCCGTCTTCGACAGTGCTGTCGATGACGGTTGCGTGAGCCGGCAACGGTAGAACGAGCGAGGAAATAACGGAAACTGCCGCGAGCAACTGCATGCCAACAGTCTACTAGCGCAGGAGGGGCTCGAGCGGATCGCAGCGGTCGACTCGATGACAGCGTTTCGGTGAGCCTGCATAGCATGTCGGTGGAAGCGCGTACGCTTAATGCAACGACTTCGGGAGGTTTGACCGTGGCGCGACTCGGTGAGAGCAGCGACTTGCTCAAATGCACATTCTGCGGCAAGAGCCAGAAGCAGGTGCCGCTGATCGCGGGCCCTGCCGTCTACATCTGCGACGAGTGCGTTGAGCTGTGCAACGAGATCATCGCAGAGCGCAAGTCCTCCGAGAAGGCGAAGGAAGCGGTTCCCGAGTTCACGCTTCCGAAACCGCGTGAGATTTTCGAGGCGCTCGACGAGTACGTTGTCGGTCAGGACCGAGCCAAGCGGTCGCTGTCCGTCGCCGTGTACAACCATTACAAGCGCATCCACGACTCGCAGCAGCTGGCGAGTGCGGATGCCGCTCGCGAGCAGGTGGAGATCGCGAAGTCGAACATTCTGATGGTCGGGCCGACCGGCTCGGGAAAGTCATACCTTGCATCCACGCTCGCCAGAAAGCTGAACGTGCCGTTCGCAGTCGCGGATGCGACAGCGCTCACGGAGGCCGGCTACGTCGGAGAAGACGTCGAGAACATTCTGCTCAAGCTGATTCAGGCAGCCGACGATGACGTGAAGCGCGCGGAGAACGGCATCATTTTCATCGACGAGATCGATAAAGTGGCCAGAAAGGCTGAGAACCCGTCCATAACCCGTGACGTTTCGGGCGAGGGTGTACAGCAGGCGCTGCTGAAGATCCTCGAGGGCGCGGTAGCCTCCGTGCCACCGCAGGGAGGCCGAAAGCACCCCAACAGCGAATTCATTCAGATCGATACGACGAACGTGCTGTTCATCGTTGCCGGCGCGTTCGCGGGGCTGGAAGACATTATCCGTTCCCGCAACGGGAAGCAGGGCATCGGGTTCGGCGCGCCGTTGCAGACTCCGAAAGCCGATCTCGATATCTTCAACGAAGTTCTCCCGGAGGACCTGCACAAGTTTGGCCTCATCCCCGAATTCATCGGGCGCCTGCCGGTCATCGCGACCGTTACCCCGCTCGACCGAGAAGCGCTGATCGACATCCTGACGGTACCGAAGAACGCGCTCGTTCGGCAGTATCAGCGGATGTTCGAAATCGACGGCGTGCGACTCGATTTCGAACACGATGCTCTGGAAGCGATCGCGGACCTCGCCGTCGAACGGAAGACCGGTGCGCGCGGGTTGCGCGCGATCATGGAAGACGTCCTGGCGCCGCTCATGTTCGACGTGCCTTCCGAGCCCGAGGTTGTCCGTGTCGTGGTGACGAAGGACGCAGTGGAGGGAAGCGGCGAGGCCGAGGTCCTCACTCAGAGCGACATAGAAGAGCTCAGCGCCTAGCTCGGAGTCAGCTCTACTGCCAGATCACAGGGTTGTCGCTGTAGTCGTTGTCATGCGGCCGGGTTATGCAACGGAGAAACGGCCCCGGAAATCCGAGGCCGTCCTCCTTGAAGAGCAGTACGTTGCGTGGCGGGTTGCTATCGCTACTCCCAGGTGACCGGGTCCGCTCGGTACTCTTCGTCACGGGGCGAGTACTGCACCGAGTCGACTTCGGAGCCTTCGGGGCTCAGAACGACAATGCAGATGTCCTGGGTGGAATCTGACGTCCATTCGCTATCCAGCGACGAGATGTCGCAGAGATCGAAGGAGCCGATGATGTTGAGCGTCGAAGCGGGGTTCCCGGCCGCCACTCCGGCGAACGCGTTGGTCAGCGTCGCACCGGCGAGTGCTTCCGACGATTCGTCGACTCCCGCCACGGTGATGTGCAGGTAGTACGGCTCGAGTCCGTCTGCACTCTCGCCGAGGTCGAGATCGGTGAGATCCTCGCTGGAGCCCGGCTCGATTTCATGCACGGTCGCGGATAGCAAGCCGGTCTCGCCGTCATCGCCATCGATGGGATGCGCGAGAACTGCCGTGTCTCCGAGGGCGAGTGTCGTGCCGGGCGCGGTGACGTCACCCGGGGCGTCGTCCTCACCGTTGTCATCGACGGTGTCGTCCACCTGGTCTTCCGTCTCCTCGACTACCTGGTCATCCGGCTGTTCCGGCTCGTCAGCACCTGCGCAGGCGGTAACGAGCAGCGCACTCGTGGCGACTGCGCCGATGGCCAGCAACTTCTTCCGCGTGATCATGCATTCTCCTCGTACAAGATTGTTGAACATCACAAGCCTACGTGTCGTTGCTGAGCGAAGCTTCAGCTCGGACGTACAGTTCTCTGCGCGCTAGGCGGCGAGGCCTCGACGGTCCAGTAGCGGCTCGATCTCCGCATCCCTGCCCCGGAACTCTCTGTAGGCGGCGCGCGGGTCTTTC